>CABUTL010000222.1 GCA_902494375.1 uncultured Collinsella sp. | reverse complement strand
TTTCCGCGGAAGAAAAAGCCGTGCAGTGACGGCTTGAGGCCGCGGTTGGCGCGATGTTCCTCGACGCGCTCGTGGATTGAAGCGACGCGCTCGATGACTTCGTCGGGAATCGGCACGTCGGGATTCATGTTCTCAACCTGGCTGACCTCGGCGGCGGCGACCTGGTCGATAATGGGCACATCGTTGCGCGAGATGACAGGTGTGGCGTCTTCCTTCATCTTGCGATAACGCTGCATCATGTCGGTCTGTAGCTGCTGGGCCGAAGGCGGCGTCCAGATGATGGCGTTGGCGCCGGCGGCGATGGTCTCACGGATGCTCTCGGGCGTCTTGCCGCCCGGCGCGATGAGCGGCAGGTTGGGATAGTGCTCGCGCAGTTCACGCAGGACCTGGGGCGTGTTTTTGCCGGCGGCGATGTTGAGAATCTTGGCTCCGGCGCGCACTTTGGCATGCGCATCGTCGTCGCAACGTACGACCGTGGCGATGACGGGGATGTCGGCGATGTTGGTGATGTGCTCGACCATCTCGGCAGTAGCGGGGGAGTTGACCACGCAGCCCGCCGCGCCCTGCATCTCGGAGACGGCTGCCATCTGCACGGAGCGCTTACCGGTCGTAGTTCCGCCGCCCACGCCTACAAAGACCGGGCACTCGGCGACGGTCAGCAGCGCTTGCGTAATGGCGGGCTGCGGCGTGAAAGGGTAGACCGCAAAAACGGCATCGGCGTTGGAGTTGCGGATAACCGCGACATCGGTAGTGTAAATGAGCGACTTGATGCGGCGGCCGAAGAGCGTGAAGCCGCTGGCCTCCTCGATCTCGTCGGGCATGCGAAGAGCAGCCTTGCGCAGACGTCCGTCGATGGGCAGGGGCTCCATGGGGAGCAGTCCGTTGGGGGTCACGGCTACCTGGGGCTCGGTGAACTCGTCTGCGAGCTCGACCTCGGAGAAATCGACCGAGGCGACGATGTCCTCGTGAACCTCGGCGGGTACATCGATGGGAGCTTGGTCGTTTGCCGCGGCAGGCGTGTCGAAGGAGCTGGTGCCGACAAAGGCGTCGACGCGCTCATTTAGATCGTTGAGGGTATCCATGGAGGCTCGATTCTATGCGATGGTGGCCGGCGCGATGCAGCCGGAATTGCGAATGCTAAATCGTTTGACGAGTTGATTTTTCCCCGCCGCACCATCCGTTAGACCGAAGGGCGGGAGAACGTGAAGGAGCTGTGGTGGCGAGGATCGAGGTGCTATCTTGAAAGCCCCGTTTAAAAGAGAGGTGACGCGGTATGGAATTGACAGCAATGTTTGGCTCGATTGGCCTGTGCGTGGGCGCAATCGTTGCCGCCGCGGTCATCTACTTTGTGGTCACGGCCATTAAGGGCAAAAGGGCCGAACGCAAGGAGCGCGCGATGCTTAAACAGCATCGCGACCAGCAGGGCAAACGCGCACAGAGATAGCTTGTTGAGTTTTTGATCCGTGCGCTAGCTGCGTTTTCGGATCAGGGCAATGTAGAAGCCCTCAAAATCGCGGCTAGGCGGAATGGTCAGCGTGCCGGGCATACCGTTGGCGATGGCCGAGACATGGCCGGCGGCGATGGCCTCGGTGAGGGCGTTGCACTCGATATGCGGCTCCTCGCCGGCATCCTGGGCGCGGCGTGCTTCGCTTTCGCTCGGCGTGCCGTCAAGGGGGATGAGCTCGCAGTCCATATGCTTGTCGAGGGCCTCTTGCAGGGCGTCCTCGTTTTCCTGCGGCATGATCGAACAAGTGGAATAGACGAGCGTGCCGCCCGGCTTGAGGGCACCCATGGCGCGGTCCAGAAGCGCGCGCTGCGAGCGGGCGCACTTGCTCAGCAGCTGCTCGGTGAGGCCGCGCAGGCTTTTCTCGTTGCCACTGATGACGGTGCCCGTGCCGGTGCAGGGAGCGTCGAGCAGGATGCGGTCAAAGCGGAAGAACTCGTCGAGCTCGCGTGCGTCGATGCGCATGACGGGCACGTTTTTTGCGCCTTGGCGGTGGAGGTTGGACTCAAGCTTTTCGGCGCGGGGAATGCTCATCTCGCAGGCCGTGAGGTGTGCCTGGCCCTGGGTGAGGGCGGCGATCTGCGTCGTCTTGCCGCCAGGGGCTGCGCACATGTCCAGGATGTCCTCGCCTGCCTGGGCGCCCAACACCAAAGGCGGCATCATGGACGACAGGCTCTGTAGGTAGATCTTGCCGTCGCGGTAGATGTCGAGGTCCCATAGGTCGGAAACCTGGGCCTCGGGCAGGATAAAGGCGTCCGGATACCAGGTAACGGTTTGGTGCTCGATGCCGGCGGCATCGAGCACCGCAACGATGTCCTCGGCGGTTGCCTTGAGCGTGTTGGCGCGCAGTGTGACCGGGCGTGTGACCGCGGCGCCGAAGCCCTCGATCATGAGCTCGGCATCGGCGGGCGCATAGGCGCCGGCGACCGTGTCGACCATAAAGCGCGGCAGGTCGGCGGCGCAGGGAAGGGCGGCAAGCTGGTCGGAAAGCTCGGTGGAGGCAAACTGCCTGAGCTTGATCTCGGGCTTGACCTGCTTTTTCTGCTTACGACGACGCGGCTTGGACATCCGTCTTTCCTTCCCATTCCATTACATGTCGAGTGTTGTTTTAGTACTGGCTCTCGTGCTTGCTGAAGAAGTCGAAGCGCGGGGGCAGCGGCTTCACGCGGTGCTCGCCGGGCTTCTCGCCCAGGCTTTCCACGAACTCGTCCGTGGAGGCAAATATGTTGTCCCAGCTAAAGAAGGCGACGGGGTCGACGTCGAAGTACTCGCAGATGAGCTCGCAGCCGGCCGGCACGATGCCGTGCATGAGCACGGTCGCCACGCGCAGCTCGGTGAAGGCGTCGACGAGGGCCTGCGTCATCGCGGTATTGGCTTGCTCGCCCTCAAGCTTGTTGGCAGCCTTGGAGGCGTCGCTCCAGCGCTTGTTGGCGGCGCGCAGGTAGTCGTCGCACACAGCGAGCGCGCGGTGCGTCTCGAACTTGTACATGGCCTGCTCAAAGGCAAGGGCAGCCTGCTCGGCGGCCTCGACCACGGCGGCAGGGGCCGCGCCGGCG
>CABUTL010000221.1 GCA_902494375.1 uncultured Collinsella sp. | reverse complement strand
CGGCCGGCGCCGGCCTGCTGGCGAGCGCCGGGTATGCGAACGTGAAGGTGCACGCTGCCCCGCGTGTGGGCATCATCTCGCTGGGCACGGAACTGGTCGCACCGAGTAAGGTACCGGCGCGTGGTCAGATTCGCGATTCCAACTCCTCGGCGCTGATGGCCGAGGCACTCGATGCCGGCGCCGAGCCCGTGTTCTACGGCATCGCGCCCGATGATGAGCAGGCGATTGCCGAGCTGGTACATCGCGCCACGCGAGAGTGCGATTTTGTCATTACGAGCGGTGGCGCCTCGGCGGGCGATTACGATTTCGTGACGGCGCTCGTCCGGCGCGAGGGCGAGGTGCTGTTTGACCGCATCTCGATGCGTCCGGGCAAGGCCATCACGTTTGGCTTGCTCGGGGGTAAGCCCTACCTAGGGCTTTCAGGCAATCCGGCCGCGGCGTATGTAGGCTTTGAGATGCTTGCCCGTCCGGCGATCCGCAAGATGCGCGGCTTTGCCGAGGGCGTGCGTCCCGTGCAGCAGGCGACGCTCACACATGGCGTGAAAAAGCGACAGCATCGCCGCTTCTTCGATCGCGCCACGGTTTTGCGCGACTCCGAGACCGGTGAGCTGTTGGTGACCGAGGCCAAGACGCAGAATTCGGCGTTGCTCGGCACGATGCAGCGGGCCAACTGCCTGTTGCGTATTGACGAAGGACCGTGCGACCTTGCGGCGGGCGACGTCGTGGATGTCGTGCGTGTCGACCTGCCTGAGGGAACGGTGCTATAGGAGGATCGCTATGGAGTTGAAGATTTCGATCGTGACGTGCTCGGATACGCGCGACCTTGCCCAGGACGAGGCTGGGGCCGCACTCGAGGAGCTTATCGAGGCACAGGGCTGGACGGTCGCCTCACATGTGGTCGTGCGCGACGACGTCAGCGAGATTGGTGATGCCATCGTGGAGGCCGCCGATGAGTGTCACGCCAATGTCGTGCTCACCTGCGGCGGCACGGGGCTTTCGATGCGCGATGTGACGCCCGAGGCGACGCGTGCCGTCTGCGACCGCGATGTGCCGGGTATTGCCGAGGCGATCCGTGCGTACTCCATGACCAAGACGCGCCGCGCCATGCTCTCGCGCGCTATTTGCATGCAACGAGGTCATACACTTGTCGTAAACTTTCCCGGTTCTACGAAGGCCGCCCGCGAAAGCTGGGAGGCCATAGCAGATCAGCTGGAGCACGCAGCTCAGATGACAGCGGGCGGCGGACATACCAACTAAGCGGTTTACCTGCGGCGGGGCGACCTAAACGGCTGCTCCGCCTTTGTTTTCCGCCGAAGCGACGCCGAGGTGCACGCTAACTCGAAACTATATTCTCTGGCGAGAATAATTTCTCACTAACATTATTCGCGCAGAAGTATAATCTGGTTGCAGATTAAAGCCCGCGGTGGGGTACCCGGGCACAAGGTCCGAAAGGGTTGAATATGTTCGATTTGGTTTCTCGCCGCGGATTCGTCTCACTTTCTGCTGTCGCCGCTGCCGGCCTTGGTCTTGCCGGTTGCTCGGGCAGCAAGACGTCCGAGCCAGCCGGATCCGATGCCGGCTCCGCCAAGGCCTCTTCCAAGAAGGAAACCGTCGAGCTGCAGGTCTTTGCCGCCAACTCCCTCGAGAAGGCCCTTCCCGAGGTCCAGGAGCTCTACACCGACCAGACCGGCACCACCTTTGCCGATACGCAGTTTAAGGCCTCCGGCGACCTCGTTGAGCAGATGAAGGCCGGCGCCACGGTCGACGTGCTCATCACCGCTTCCAAGGGTACCATGGATGACGCTGAGACCGCCGAGCTCGTCGACGCCGACACGCGTGAGGACATGTTCGTCAACGACCTCGTGATTATTCGCGCCGAGGGCTCCGACACCAAGATCGAGGCCATCGCCGACGTCGCGAACCTGGACGCCAAGATCGCCATCGGCGACGCCAAGACCGTCCCCGCCGGCAAGTACGCCAACCAGGCGCTGGCTTCCGTGGGCCTCTACACCGGCATCGAGGGCGACGACGGCGAGTATGCGCCCGAGATCGCCGACAAGGTGGCCCTGGCCGACAAAGTTGGTACCGCCGCCGCCTATGTGTCCACGGGCGACTGCGTGGCTGGATTTGTCTACAGCTCCGATATCTTCCGCTACGACGGCATCGAGGAGGCCTTCGTGTGTCCCGAGGACTCGCACAAGCCCATCGTGTATCCGGGTGCCGTTGCCGAGAGCTCCGAGCACGCCGACGAAGCCAAGGCGTTCATCGACTTCTGTCTGACCAACAAGAAGGCTCAGAAGATTTGGGCCAAGTACGGCTTTGAGCTTTCCGCGTAGTGCGGCTTGGCGCGATAATTCCATCGTTTTGTGTTTCACTCCGTTCTTGTATTCGCTTGGAGCTTTTCGTGCTTAATAGATTCCGCATGCTTGTCGCCTGTGCTTTGACCTTCGCGCTTTGCTGGGTGCCGGGATTTGCGTTTGCTGGGGACGCTGAGGACGGGGCCCAGGTTGCTGCGACCGCTCATGGGCTTTCCTATGGGATCGAGGGTTTTGAGCGGCTGGCCAAGGGGACCGCTCGTGCCATGGAGGGCCAGCCTGAGGGCTACCGGTTTCCCGTTGACGAGGACGTGGACCTTGTGGTGGCGCCTGCTGCCGATCGCGTTGTGGTGTGGATATCGCCCAAGGCGGTCGAGAAGTATGGATTGGATCCGCAGGACAACGAGTGCGTATCGGGTCTCAAGGCCCTCGTCTGTAAGCTCGACAGCGCAAACTGCATGGGAGGTGCGCAGCTGGGGGACGTGGATCTTCCTTGGTATGTCACGGCGGAAACAACGTTTGATTCCGGCGGGTATACCTATGGCTTTGACGAGCGCGGTGCGGATGGGGACCGCTATGTGGTGATTGCATCAGCCTCGGGTGATGCCAAGGGCGGCGCGCGTTGGCTTGATAGCGCTCAAATGGTAGAAGCATCGTCTGTCGTATTGCGGGATGAGCAGGGGCCCTTGACCTCTCTGGCCTCCTTTTTAGGCGGCATCGACTACCGCCCGTTTTGGGTGTCTAT
>CABUTL010000220.1 GCA_902494375.1 uncultured Collinsella sp. | reverse complement strand
TGACTCTGTTGAGGCAATTCGCCCCATGCGGACAGAGACGATTGTTATCGTCGTCGGGAAATTGCGCGCTGGCGTCGGATGGCATTGTCTGCAGTGGTGATGATCGTTACGAACTGCATCTGCCTCTCCTTTCACCTATCGCCGGGCGCAATTCTAATATCGTAAACGGTACCTTTTCCTCGGTAAGCGGTTGTTTTTCCGTCTCCGTTTTCGATGGTCGCTATATTACGCTAAAGTGCCCGCAGCACAAGCGACAAATTCAAATTTCTGAAAAGTTTTTTCATTACTTTGTGAAGCGTGGTGCAAATACGCTCCGTTCCTGCGAAAATACGCCCGACTACGAATTGATGGTTATAACGTCTGAAACAATCTCGAAACGAAAGGCTCGCTTTTATGCAAACTTACGAATCGGACGCCAATATCGGAAACATTAAGATTCTCGCCGTCGACATGGACAAGACGCTGCTGACCGACGAGCGCGTGCTGCCCCAGGGTCTTGATGAGCGCCTGGACAAGCTCGCCGACGCCGACATCGTATTCTGCCCCGCCAGCGGACGTCCCGCCCCCAAGCTCGAGGAGATGTTCGAGGGCGTCAAGAACCGCCTCGCCTTTTGTCCCGACAACGGAGCGTGCGTGATCTATCGCGGCAGCTATATCTATAAGAGCACTATTGACGTGGAGCTGTATCAGCAGGTCTTGAGCCGTGCCTCGGAGGATCCGCGCGCTGTCCCCGTCCTTTGCTGCTTCGACGAGTTCTACGTGCTTGCCCGCGACCATCAATACCACGACGAGATCAGCGTCTACTACAACACAATCAACTACGTCGACAGCTTTGAGGGCATTGATTTCGAGTCCAACAAGATTTCGGTCTTCTTCCCCGGCTACGACGCCGAGCCCGCTTTCCGCGAGACCTATAGCCCCGAGTTCTCGGACAAGCTCTACGTCACCAACGCCGGGCGCGAGTGGATCGACTTTATGAACCTGGGCGTCGACAAGGGCGCCGGCATCGCTCACCTGTGCGAGCACCTGGGCATCGATATTGCCGATGCTGCCGCCGTGGGCGATACGTACAACGACATCCCCATGCTGGAGCGCGTCGGTCACAGCTTTATCGTGGACAATGCCGAGGAGCACATGAACGCGCATGCCAAATGGCGCATTCCGAGCAACAACGACGGGGGCGTACTGACGCTCATCGACGCCATTTTGGCGGCTCGGTAGCCGTCCCATCGGGCCTGGCCGGGCGGCACGGGTTAACTTTTCGCTCGGTCAGGTCCTGCGCAAGACGAAAGCCACATTAAGTGGCTTTCTTTGCGTGCGGAATCTACGAAAAGTTAACCCGTGCCGCCCGGCCAGGCCCTAGGTTTACTTACCTGCCGCCAAGATGGCGTCTTGGCGTCTAGATACTTGGCTGATTTTTTTGGAATGAAGGGGGCTCCTTGTTGGCAAGGAGCCCCCTTCTGCTTTTGGTTACTTTGGGGTTGTTGGTACGCCCTTATTTAGCGTCGGCCCAGGTTATGCCGGTGCTGGCTTCGGCGATTAGGGGGACGCGGAGGTCTACTACGTGTTCCATGACGTCGCGGACCATGGTGGTTAGGCGCTCGACTTCGTCGACGGGGCACTCAAAGTCCAGTTCGTCGTGTACCTGCAAGATCATGTGGGCGGCAAAGCCTTCTTCTTCCAGGCGACGACTTACGCGGACCATGGCGATCTTGATGATGTCGGCGGCGGTGCCCTGCATGGGGTGGTTCATGGCCGTGCGCTCGCCAAAACCGCGGAGTTGCGGGTTTTTGGCCTTGAGCTCCGGAATATGACGACGGCGGCCGTACATGGTCTCGGCGTAGCCCGTCTGCTTGGCGCGCGCCACCACGTTGTCGAGGAATGTACGCACGCCCGGGTAGGCCTCGTAGTAGCGGTCGATCATGTCACGCGCCTCGGCCATCGAGATATGCAGCGACTGTGACAGACCATAGGCCTGCTGGCCGTACACGATGCCAAAGTTCACGGCCTTGGCGCGACTGCGCAGGTCGGTCGTTACCTCGGACACCGGCACACCAAATACGCGCGCCGCCGTCTCGGCATGGAAGTCCTCGCCCTCGTTAAAGGCGCGCACCAAGTGCTCGTCACCCGAGAGATGTGCCAGCAGACGCAGCTCTATCTGCGAGTAGTCCACCGCCAAAAAGACGCTTCCCTCGCCTGCCGAAAACGCCGTCTTGACGGTACGACCCAGCTCCGAGCGCGTCGGGATGTTCTGCAGGTTCGGGTCGCTCGAGGACAGACGCCCCGTTGCCGTGATGGTCTGGTTGTACGTGGTGTGCACGCGACCGTCACCACGGCGCAGCGGGCCCAGCGTATCCAGATAGGTGGACTTGATTTTGGACTTTTCACGCCAATCCAAGATCAGACGCACGATTTCGTGGTCGCGGGCAAGGTCGCTCAACACCTTGGCGTTGGTCGAATAGTAGCCGCGCTTAGTCTTCTTGAGGCCCTTGGTCGGAAGCCCCATCACATCAAAGAGCACATGCGACAGCTGCATGGGACTGCCAATATTAAAGGTCTCGTCACCCGCCAGGTCGCGAATGCTGCGCTCGACCTCGGTGATCTGGGTCGCCAGGCCCTCGGACAGATTACGCAGGCGGTCGGGATCCACGAGCATGCCCGCGCGCTCCATCTTGGCAAGCACCGGCACGAGCGGCATCTCGATGCCATCGAACACGTTGGCGGCGTTCTCGCGGGCCATGCGGTCGCGCAGCGGTGCGACCAGCGCCAGCGTCAAGGCCGCCGTGCGAGCGGCGGGCGCCGGAGCGTCCTCACCGGCACCCTCTGCACCGCGCGCCGCAGGCAGCGCCATCTGCAGATAGGTATCGGCAAGATATGCCTCATCGAACTCGGAGCGATCGGAATCCAGCAGATAGGCAGCGACCACGGTATCGAAGATACGCGTGGAATCGGCAGCGAGCGGATCCATGAGCTCGGGCTCAGAAGAATCGATGGGCGAAAGCTCGTGCAACAGCACCTTCATATCCGGGCTCGCCACGCGACCCTCCATAAACAGACGCGCGAG
>CABUTL010000219.1 GCA_902494375.1 uncultured Collinsella sp. | reverse complement strand
TCCTGCGCGACCTTGGCGGCGGTCTTGGCTCGCGCCTCGGCCTTCTCCTTGGCGTCGAGTCGCTTCTCGAGCTCCGCGACCTTCTCGTCGGCGGTCTTCTTCGCCTGGTTGGCCTCGTCGAGTGCGCTTGCCGCGCTCTTGTTGGCCTTGGCCTGCTTCTCCCACTTGCGGGAGTGCACCTTCTCGGCCTCGTAGAGCGCCTTGTAGTCGGGCTCCTCGCCCCCGGTCGGCTCCGTACCGCCCGTGGGCTCCGTGTTGGTCTCTGCTGCCATGTCGCGTCCTTTCCCGGACCGTGCGGCCCGTCGGGCCAGCCGTGCGGCCGAGCCCCTTAGATGTGCGTTTCGGGCCGTGCGGCCCTGTCGCGCGGCAGTGTCCTACGGGCGTGAGATTTGGCCTGTTTGGCGTTTTTCGGCATGAAAAAAGCCGCCCGTGGGCGGCCATGCGGTATGATGGGGTTAAGCGGAAGCTGTTTGACTCACCTATTGAGACATGCAGCTCCCGCCTATTTTTTTATCGTTTGGAGCGACCCGTCGTGCCCCAGCATCCGCACCTCAGAGATTCCGTACCTCTTCATGTACTTGCGTATCCACGCTTCGGCTTGGCTGTCGGTGACCGACTTGTTCTCGCTGACGTCGAAGACGGCGAACCGCACCCCGCTCTTGTTGGCCACGGACTTCATGTGCGACTTGAACGTGTTCTCCGATTTCGACGTGTACACGGTCTTGATTTCGATGCCCGTGGACAGGTCGGCGCGGCTTACGGTCGTTTTTCCCTGCGCGTTCTCGCTCTTCAGGTGCACCTCGTCTTCCCAGAACTCGGTCTTGTAGCCCAGTGCCGCCAGCTTCTCTGCGGTTCTCCTCTCTCCGGGGTCTACCCTCCACCTCTTTACCTTGTCGCGCCTCACCGCATCGTCCGTGAACGTTATGCCCTTATGCTCGCCGCCCGCGTACCAGGACGGGTCGCGTAGCTCTATCTCGGATGCGACGCGGTTGTTGAGGTAGGCGGTGTACGCCTTCCCCTCCTTGTTGCCGTGGCGCCTCACGAGCGCTTTGCGTTCGTCCTCCGGCATTGCGTACCAGTCGGAGGCGATGCCGTCGCGGCCTCCGAGCGCGGCCAGGCAGTCGTTATACCTCTCGTACATCCCGTCAGGGTCGTATCCCTTGACTGTGGTCACCCCGTCGAAGCCGGGAACGATTCGGCAGTCGCAGTGCGCGTGCGAGTGTTCGGCCGCCTCCTCGGTCTTGGCGTAGAAGCCGAACGACGCGAGCATGAGGCAGAACCCGCACGTCTCGCCACGGGGAACGCGGGCGTACCACGGCTTTGCCGGGTCTTTGCGCGCATTGTGGGCGACGCACCTGTTGGCGGCGCGCCTGATCTCCTCGTCGACCCTCGTGACGCACCGCGAGACAAAGACCTCGGGGGCGCCCTCGACGACCTTGCCGATGAAATATCTAACCGCGCCGAGCGTGACGTCCGGGTCTCGCATGGACTCGGCGACCGCCCGATACTTCCCGGGAAAGCCCTGCGACGCCCTGACCGCGTCGTAGTATTCTGCGGCCCTCGCGGCGGCGCACGTGTCGGCGTAGTACCCGAGCACCGTCTCGATCGTCTCGTAGGCCCTCTCGCGGAGAGAGGCGACATCGCCGCCACCTCCGCGCTCCCAGCTCGACAGCAGGGACTCGAGCGCCGGCCTCACCTTCGCCTGGGCGTCTGCCGACAGCGCGTTCACCTCATCGGTCAGCTCGTCCAGCAGGCTAGTCGGCACCGCCGCCATTCTCGCCCTCCTTCGGCTCGAACAGCGATGCGATAGCCGCGCCCGCCTGCGCCTTCTTGGCATCCGACTCGATGCGCTGGATCTGCTCGTCCGTGTAGTCGAGCATCTCGTAGGCCACCGTGGAGTTGGCGAGCTTCGGGAGCGCCTGCACCTGCTTGAGCAGCGCGTCGGACAGGCTCACCGTGGACGGGTACGCCGGGGACAGGAATCGCGGGTTGATCTCATGCCCCGCGTCGCGCTCGGTGGCGAAATCGGTGCCGTTCGCCACGGCGAGCGCCATGTAGGCCACGTTGCGCAGCGCCGTGCCGTTGTCGCGGTTGAGGTTCTTGGCGTCGATGACCAAGGGCTCCAGGGACGCGGCGATAGCGTCCGAGGAGGACGGGTTGTCGTTGGACACGCCGAAGAAGCTCACCGGCACGTTGGTCACGGCCGACATCTGGCAGGCGAGCTGGCGCAGGTACTCCGTGAGCGGTGCCATCTGGAGCTGCGCGGACTGCCAGACCGTGGGCTTGTCGCCGTCCGGGTCTTTCGTGATCTCGTTGACCGCGCCCATCGAGGCGTCGTACTTGTTGCCGTCGTTGAGCATCTTCTTGTAGGTGCCCAGTAGCCAAGTCTGCGGCAGGGTCGCGGCCTCGGCGGCGACCTCCATTCGGGCGCGCTGCCGGATGGCGTCGTCGGTGATGCTCATCACGGAGCGGCTTATGCGCGAGGTGCCGAAGGGGCGCTCGAGCGTCGCGCCGTGTGCCATCGGCTCCATGAGGCAGCGCCCCATCGAGTGCTCGCGGTACTCGGCTACCCACGAGCCGCCGTCGCGCGTGAGCACCACGAGGCTGTCGTCGGTGAGCAGGTGCACCACGGTCGGCACGCGCTCGGTGTCGCCGGGCATCTTCTTGGACTCAGCCACGACGATGCCCGCCCTGATGGCCTTGCGAGCGTCGTCCCACAGGGCCGCCGCCGCGGTGGCGGGGTATGCCGAGATGACCGGGTAGCCGCCGCCGTCCGTCACGGTCCAGAAGCCGCAGCAGTGCTTCAGCTCGCCGATGAGGTTCTTGCGGTAGAGGCGCTCCAGCTGGTTCGACTCGCAGATGGCGCGGAGGGCCTTGCTCGTCTGCTCGTCCGCGCACGTGTAACCGTTGAAGATGGAGCGGTCCGCCAGGGCGTGCACGGCCTTGCGGGGCCAGTCGACGCGCGGGTTGATCTTCTTGGCGAGGCTCGCCGGCATGGCGATGCCGAGGTCCTTCACCGACACGTGCCCGAGGTAGTAGTCCTCGCGCTCGAGATTGCTGGCGCG
>CABUTL010000218.1 GCA_902494375.1 uncultured Collinsella sp. | reverse complement strand
GCCGAGTGTACCCGACACTAGGATGACATCGCCGGGCTGGCAGTTTGCGCCACTGAGCGCCACACCCGCGGGCACTTCGCCCACGCCGGCGGTGTTGATATAGACGCCGTCGGCCCCGCCGCGCTCGACCACCTTAGTGTCGCCCGTGATTATGGACACGCCCGCCTCGCGCGCCGTCTCGGCCATCGTCTGCACAATCTGGCGGAGCTTATCCATGGGATAGCCCTCTTCAAGGATAAAGCCGCACGATAGGTAGCGCACGTTGGCGCCCGAGGTCGCGACGTCGTTGACGGTTCCGCATACGGCGAGGCGGCCGATATTGCCGCCGGGGAAGAACTGCGGCGAGACTACAAAGCTGTCGGTCGACATGGCGATGCGCCCGCTCGCGGGCAGCGCGGCGACGCCGGCGTCGTTGCCCTCGAGCAGCTCGGGCGACCCAAAGGCATCCAGAAAGACCTCATCGATGATGCGCTTCATCATCTGACCGCCAGAGCCGTGGCCCAACAGGACGGTGCTATCGGTGGCAGTACGGGACATATCGAAAACTCCAATCGTGGGTGGTGCCGGTGTGCGGGTGCGTCCGGGCTAGTTGCGGTAGCGGTAGTACGCCGCGCAGCTGCCCTCGGAGCTCACCATGCACGGGCCGACGGGATGCTCGGGCGTGCAGGTGCGGCCAAAGAGTGGGCAGCTGCTCGGCGTAATGGCCCCGCGCAGCACGTCGCCGCAGCGGCATCCATGCGGCTCGACCGTCGCCTCAACGGGCACGTCAAAGCGAGCGCGGGCATCAAAGCGCGAGAACTCGGGGCGGATAGAAAGACCCGAGTTGCCAATCGGCCCCAGCCCGCGCCACGTGGTGTCGCATGGCTCAAACACCTGCTCGACCAGCTGGCGCGCCACGGGATTGCCGTCTGCGTTGACGCCACGGCGGTAGGCGTTGTCGATCGCGGGCCTGTCCTCGACAACCATCTGGACCAGCATGCAGATGCCCTGCAGGATATCGACCGGTTCAAATCCCGTGACCACGCCCGGGGTATTGAATTCGTCGACCAAAAAGCTAAAGGGCGCCAAGCCCGTGATGGTGGCGACGTGGCCCGGCAGGATAAAGCCGTCGATGGTGGTCTCGGGATCGTCGGCGATGGCACGCAACGCCGGCGGCGTGGTCTTGTGGGCGCAATAGACCGAAAAGTTCAAAAGCCCGCGCGCCTCGGCCTCCAAGATGGCGGCGGCGATGGTGGGCGTCGTAGTCTCAAAGCCCACGCCCATAAAAATGACCGGGCGATCGGGGTTTTGCTCGGCAATGTCGAGCGCGTCGAGTGGGGAGTAGACGATGCGGATGTCGCGCCCTGCCGCCTTTTGCGCAGCGAGCGAGGTGGACGATCCGGGCACGCGCATCATGTCGCCAAAGGTGGTGATGATGGCGCCGTCTATGTTGGCGAGCGCGATCGCGTGGTCGATGTCGCGGTTGGCGGTAACGCAGACGGGGCAGCCCGGGCCGCTCAGCAGCTTGAGCCCGGCCGGCATAATGGAGCGAAAGCCATAGCGGCCGATGCTCACGGTGTGCGTGCCGCAGACTTCCATAAGGTTGATGGTGCGGTCGCCGACGAGTTCATGGATGCGTTCGATGAGCTCGCGGGCCAGCTTGGAATCGCGAAATGCCGAAAAGTCGATACCGGAGCGCGCCGGCTGCTCGGCCGCCACTAGTATGCCTCGGCCGGGTTGCTGGCGAGTTGGTCTTCTTCGACCAGCTCAGTCATGGCGTTAACGAGCTCGAGCGTTTCTTGCGCTTCCTGCTCGTCGACAATCTGGATGCCAAAGCCGGCGTGTACGAGAATATAGTCGCCAACCTGCGCCGTCGGCACGAGTCGCAGCGACACGGGGCGCTCGATGCCCATCATGTCGACGGTGGCCTTGAGGTCGTCGTCGCGTTTGACTACTTTACCGGGAACGGCAAGGCACATATTGTTCCCCTTTTATACGCTTTGCGCTGGATGGGCGCTTAATAATCCATCAATTGATGGTAGCGCTCGCGGGGTTCGCGGGCAAACGCGTTACGCCTGTGAGACGGTTGAGCGCGGCGGTGTGCAAGAGCGAGCTACTGCGATGCAATCTGCGCAAGACGAGCGCGCGCGACCGCCGCCTGACCGTAGGCGATGCAGCCATCGTTGACGGGCACGGTATGGGGGACAAGGACAGTAAGGCCTGCGTTTTTGAGCTCGCGGGTGAGGAGCTGAAGCAGGAGTCGGTTCATGAACACGCCGCCCGAGAGCGCGACGGTGTCGATGCCCTCGCGTACGCAAATATCGCTGGCGATGCGCGCCGAGGAGCGCGCGACGGCGACATGGAAGTCGAGTGCGAGCCTGTCGGCGGGCGCTCCGGCTTCAATTCCCTCCAAAAGCGCCTCAAAGAGTGCTTCCTGGTCCAGCACATCGGGGCCGTCCAACCACGATGGGCCAGATGCGAAATAGCCGGCGTTGCTGTCGGGAAAATGTGCGATTTCGCTGTCGAGCGCGCGCCAGGCGGCGGCTTCGAGCTCGATGGCGGGTTCGCCCTCGTAGGTTGCCTGGCCGCAAATGCCCAAAATCGCGGCTGCGGCATCAAACAGGCGACCCATGCTGCTGGTGCGCGGGCTGTTGATGCCGCGCTCGATCATCGTTGCCGTTATGCTGCGCGTCTGCTCGTCAAGGCTGTCCAAGAGTCCCACGGCGCCCGGGTGCTCGAGCAGGTCGAGCTCGCTGAGCAGGGCAAAGGCGTTGCGGCGGGCATCGTGTACGGATGCGGCGCCACCGGGAAGCGCCCAGGCGCGCAGATGCGCGACGCGCTCAAAATCGGCGAGACGGGCGATAAGAAATTCGCCGCCCCATATGGTGCCATCGGTGCCGGCGCCCGTGCCGTCGAAGGCGATGCCGAGGACACGCGCATCGGGCGCAAGCCGGCCTGCGGCAATCGCCTCTGCCATTACGCTCGCGATGTGTGCATGATGGTGCTGGACTTCAATAAGCGGCAGATTGTGCTCCCGTGCCTGTTCGCGCGCCCATTGGCTCGACAGATAGCTGGGATGCATGTCGCATGC
>CABUTL010000217.1 GCA_902494375.1 uncultured Collinsella sp. | reverse complement strand
GGCGGAGCCGAACAGGTCGGGCATCAAAAAGGCGGACGCCGTAGCGCCCGCCCTAAAGCAATCGAAAGCTCAAGCCAGCAGATCGGTCTAGTACACCATGCCCATGGCGTCCTGAACCTCTGCTAGGGTCTGATCGGCGATCTCGTTGGCGCGACGGTTGCCCTCGTGCAGGACGTCCTTTACATAGTTCAGATCGTTCTCGTAGCGCTGACGGCGCTCGCGGATCGGCGCGAAGTACTCGTTGACGGCCTCGGTCACGTACTTCTTGAGCTGGCCGGAGCCGCCCATGCCGATCTCCTCGGCAATCTCGACCTCGGAGCGACCGGTGCAGATGGCGGCGGTCGAAAGCAGGCCGGACACGCCGGGGCGATTCTCGGGATCGAACGTGATCATGCGCTCGGAGTCGGTCTGGCTCTTCTTGATGCGTTTGGCCGTCTCCTCGGCGGTCATCGAAATATTGATGGCGTTGCCGTAGCTCTTGCTCATCTTGCGACCGTCAAGGCCGGGAAGCAGCGGGGTCTCGGACAGCAATGCGTCGACCTCGGGAAACACCTTGCCGTAGCGGTTGTTAAAGCGGCGGGCGATGGTGCGGGTGAGCTCGATGTGCGGCAGCTGGTCGCGACCGACGGGCACGACGTTGCCCTTGCAGAACAGAATGTCGCAGGCCTGGTGCACCGGGTAGGTGAGCAGAAGGCCGGTAAGCTCGTGGCCCGAGGCCTCCATCTCGGCCTTGACCGTGGGGTTGCGCGCCAGCTCTGCCTCGGACACCAGCGACAGGAACGGCAGCATGAGCTGGTTGGCGGCGGGCACGGCGGAGTGCGCGTAGATCATGGTCTTGTCGGGGTCGATGCCGCAGGCAAGGTAGTCCATGACCATGTTGTACACGTTGTCCTGGATGTGCTCGGTGGTGTCGCGGTCGGTGATGACCTGGTAGTCGGCGATGAGTACGTTGGTCCTGGCGCCCATGTTCTGCAGCTCCACGCGGCCCTTGAGGGTGCCAAAGTAGTGACCCAGGTGCAGACGGCCGGTGGGGCGGTCGCCGGTAAGCATGGTGAACTTCTCGGGCGTATTGGCCAAGCCCTCGCGAATGGCGTTGCTCTTTTGCAGCGCGACTTCGTAGCTGTTCTCGTTTGGCATGATTGCTCCTAACGTTCGTTCGCAGGTTTTGATGATAGCGTGTTTATTGAGAGGGGTGGGCGTGAGTGGGTGAGGGACTGCCAGGGGCCGGCTTTCAAGTCCGCCGCGGCGTTCGCGCGAACGGCTGCCAACGCCTTGGCACATCCTCGGCAGCTTGCCCTAGAGCTTGTGGTGGCGCTCTTCCTTACGCTCTTCTGCCGCCTGCTCCTCCTGCTTAAAGGCGGGGTCGTCGGGGGTGACGAGCTCGTCCTCGTGCGTGCGCTTGTTGTAATGGTGGCGCAGCACGGGTTCAAACAGGTGCAGGTGCTTGGCGAAGGCAGCCGAGCCAATGGCGAGCACGGTAAAGATGAGCACACGCATGGGCACCTCGACCTGGTTAATCGCGGCGGCGCCGGCCGAAAGCATGATGCACCAGGCATAGATGAGCAGCACGGCCTGTTTTTGGTTGTAGCCTTCTTGGATCAGGCGGTGGTGGATGTGGCCCTTGTCGGCCTGCCCGATGCTAATGTGGGCGCGCTTGCGGCGCACAATGGCGCTAAACGTGTCGATGATGGGCACGCCGGCAACGATGAGCGGGATGATAAGCGAGGTGAGTGCGGCGGTGCGGCTCACGTTGAGCAGCGAGATGGAGCCCAGCGCAAAGCCCAGAAGCAGCGACCCCGAGTCGCCCAAGAAGATGCTTGCGGGGTTGAAGTTGTAGCGCAAAAAGGCCAGACAGGCGCCAAAGAGCGCAATGGAGAGCGCGGCGGCGTCGATGCGGCCCGAGAGAACGGCCATCGAAAACATGGTGAACGACGCGATGCCGCAGATGCCCGTGGCCAAGCCGTCGAGGCCGTCGATGAGGTTAATGATGTTGGTGAATGCCACCAGATAGATCACGGTAATGGGGTAGGCGAGCCATCCGAGCATGATCTCGCCGGGAGCAAACGGGTTGACGATGACGCCGATCCGCAGGCCGCCCATGCAGGCGATAAGCGCGGCGAGGACCTGTCCGGCCAGCTTTTGCTTGGGCGTGAGCTGGAAGACGTCGTCGATAGCGCCGGTCGCAAAGATAACGGTAAAAGAAAGCGCAAGTATGGGGTAGCTGATGTGCAGACGGGGGTGGGGCACCAAAACGGGCGGCCAACCCAGGTACCAGGTGCCTAGGATTTGCACAGTGCAGGCGACGACCAGGCCCAAAAACACCGCCGTTCCGCCCAAACGCGGGATGGGCTTGGTGTTGATGCGGCGCTTAGAAGGATAGTCGACGGCATCGAGCTTAATTGCCAAGCGCTTGACCAGGGGCACCGCGAGGAAGGTCGTGATAAAGGCCGCCGCTGCCACGCATAGGTACGGTATGTAGCTCGGGGATGAAGCCATGAATCTAAAAACCGCCAAGCGTCGAAGGAAAAGGTCAGAAGAACGCCATGCGCAAAGGGCATAGCCGAACCATAATACTCGACCAAGGGGGGTGCATGGAATTGCACGCAGCGATAATCACGCGCTTACCAGATATTGGGATGTTGTCGATGGCTTGTCGGGATGCCGGCGTGGATCCATATGGACTGTAATGGCAATTTTCGGCAAAAGAAAACCACCCCCCACGTTACGAAAATGAACCCACCTAAAACAGGTGGGTGCCCTCATCGACTGTTCCAGCGTCCTTAACAACGAAGGATACCTGTACTAGGTACGACTGTGTGGGCTCCCTAAATAAACGCGACGGTTCACCCAGTTGCTCCGCGGGGGGCGGAATACCTACATCATAAAGCGGCACTTTATCGATTCCAGTCTTGACATTACAAAAATCGTGTCGGACGATTACAGCGCCTTGGGCTCGAGCCGTCTGTGGGGTTGATCCCTTTACGTTTGAGCTGCTGAATCGTTGTTTTGGAGCATGGTTTTATGCCGACGTCGTTGACCGAACTTTTTTCGCCCGCCTGCCATTTGTGTC
>CABUTL010000216.1 GCA_902494375.1 uncultured Collinsella sp. | reverse complement strand
CCAGCGTCCGGCACAGCCGACGCAGCGCGCAGCTCAGCCTGCCGCGCGCCCGGTGCAGTCCTTCTCTCGTTCGGCCCAACCTGTTCAACGGACGGGTCAGCAGCCTTCTGCTCGTTCGGTTCAGCATCCGGCTTCTCATGCGGCTCAGCAGCCTTCTGCTCGTACGGCCCAGCCTGCAGGCGGCACCCGCTTTAAGCAGCAGGTACCTACCCAGCGAACGCAGACCCCCCAATCACATTCGCATCACGCTCGCGGTTCGCATGGCGTTGCTCCGGCGACCCGTTCGAGCTACAACACGCATGCTCGTCGCGGTGCTCAAAAGAAGAGTTCTCCGGTTCCCATAATCATCGGCATTGTGGTGGCGGTGCTCGCGCTTGCTGCGATTGCTTTCTTTGTCGTGCCGGCCGTCAAGGGCTTCTTCGCCGGTGGGGATACGAAGGTCACGGCTGGACAGCAGGTTACGGTGACCATTCCCGACGGTGCTTCGGGCGATACTATCGCCTCGATTCTCTCCGAGAACCATATCGTCGAGAATCCCAAGGATTACTATGCGGCGGTGAAAAAGCTCAACGCCGATATGTCGCTCAAGCCTGGTACCTATTCGTTCACCACACTCATGGATACGACCAAGGTTGTTCAGCAGCTCATGGAAGGTCCCAACGCGGGCTCTAATGCGCTGACTATCCCTGAGGGCCTAACGGTCGATCAAGTCGCCGACCGTGTGGCCCAGGCCTACGACGGCATCTCTAAGGAAGACTTCCTCAATCAGGCCAAGGCCTCCAACTACGTGGATGACTATAGCTTCCTTAAGGGCGCGGCTAACGACTCGCTCGAAGGTTTCTTGTTCCCCAAGACCTATTCGCTGGGCGATTCGCCTACGGCCGATGACGTGATTCGCGCTATGCTCGATCAGTTTAAGACCGAGTATAAGTCGCTAGACTTTGCGAGCTGCGAAGCCAAGATCAAGGAGCGCTACGGTGTGGAGATGTCCGACTACGACATCGTCAACTTGGCCTCTATCGTTGAGCGCGAGGGCCTCAACGCCGATCAACGTGCGCACGTGGCCTCGGTCTTCTACAACCGCCTTGCCGGCAAGCTCGACGGTCTGCGCTATCTCAACAGCGATGCGACCATGATGTATGTCACCGGTGGAGAGGTTACCGCCGACGACCTGCAAAGCGATAGCCCGTATAACACCTATAAGCACGAGGGCCTGCCGCCCACGCCCATCTGCTCTCCGTCGCTCGAGGCGCTCAAGGCCACGCTTGAGCCGACCGACTCCGATGACCTGTATTTCTACATTACGCAGGACGAGGAGTACTTCTCGCAAACCTACGAAGAGCATCAACAGTCTTGGAATTAGCATGAGGATTTTTAGCCCCAAACGATACGTTGCCTCGGTCGATCGCATCGACCTCGATACCCTCTGGGCCGACGGCAAACGCGCCATTCTGCTCGATCGCGATAACACCCTGGTGCCGCGCGACACCGAGCAGGTTCCCGCCGCGGTTTCCGCTTGGCTCGATGCCGCCCGCGCCAAAGGCTTTAAGCTGTGCATGGTGTCCAACAACTGGCATCGCGACCAGGTCATGAGCTCTGCACGCGAGCTGGGACTCGAGGCCATCAGCCACGCCATGAAGCCGGCGCCGTTTGCCCTCAAGGCAGGTCTTAAGCGCCTCGGCGCCACGGCCGACGAGGCGGTGCTGATCGGTGATCAGCTCTACACGGACGTGTGGAGCGGCAACTTCGCCGGCGTCGATACCATCCTGGTAAAGCCGCAGGCGACGCAGGACCTGTGGTATACGCAGATCTTCCGTATCTTTGAGCGCCGGGCCCTGCGCGACCTTCCCTGCGAGGAATAGGTCTCGTCATGTCTCAGCACATCAAACACGGCTGCGACCATATCTTCTTTATCGGCTTTTTGGGCGCGGGCAAATCAACGCTCGCTCGTAACGTCGGCACTATGTTCAAGCGGCGTTTTATCGATACCGACCGCCTGGTCGTGCGCCGTTGCGGCAAGTCGGTAACCGAGATTTTTGAGACCGAGGGTGAGGATCGTTTTCGCGAGCTCGAGACCTCGGCACTCCGTTCGCTTCAAAGCGAGCGCAGCCTGCTGGTATCGTGCGGGGGCGGTATCGTCGAGACGCCGGTGAATATTGAGTTGATGCACGAAATGGGTACGTGTGTGTACCTCGAGGGCGACTTCGAGGATTCGATTCGCCAGATTCGTCGGTCCGACACGCGCCCCGACTTCCGCTCGCCCGAGCATGCCGCGCGCCTGTTTGAGCATCGCCGCCCGCTGTATCGACAGGCCGCCGACCTTACCCTTGATATTCGCAACAAGTCCTTCGAGGACGTTTCCTACCTTTGTGCCGAGATGCTTTTGGAGCGTGGACTGCTATGATTCGCCGTCAACTGATCAATTTCCAAAACCGCAGCGTCGATGTCCGTGTCGGATTGGGTGCGTTCGATGAGCTTTCGCGCATGTTTGCCTCGACCGTGGGCAAGCCTAAGCGCGCGATGGTGGTTTGGAACGACGCCACATCCGAGCGTTTTGGCGAGGTCGTCGAGCATGCGCTGGTCGACGCCGGCTTTGCCGTGTCGCCGCTCGTCCTCGAGGTTTCGCCTGCTGGTGCCACGCTGGCCGATGCTGATGCGATCTTTGGCGCCCTGTCTGCCAACGGCATTACCTGCGACGATCTGGTTGTCGCCGTTGGCGATGCCGCAACCTGCTCGGTTGTTAGCTGGTGCGCCAATCAGTGGTGCGGTCGCACTGAGTGCGCCTTGCTGCCGACGACGTTCGACGCCATGCTCACGGTCGCGACGACCATGAAGCCGCTCGTCGCCTCGTCGGCCAATGCGCTTCCCGCTATCGCGTTCCGTCCCGAACCGGGCTTGGTCGTGTGTGACCTCGACCTTGTTCGCGAGGCGGACCCCGAGGACCTCAAGCTCGGCTATGCGGTACTTGTTGGCACCATGCTTTCGAGCAGCAAGTCACGCTGGAATCAGTTTACCGAGACCGTCCCCGAGATTCTTGCCGGCGACGAAGTTGCACTCGTCAATGCCGTCCAGTGGTCT
>CABUTL010000215.1 GCA_902494375.1 uncultured Collinsella sp. | reverse complement strand
CTCACTAAAACCACCGATGGCAAGCTGCTCAAGTCCTCGACCATCTTTATCCGCAACGACGAAGGCAAGCCCGTCGGCATTTTGGGCATCAACTTTGACATTACGCTTATGAAGGCTTTTGAGCGTTCGCTCGACGCCTTTACCGGCACCGGCGGCACGGGCTATACCGAGCCCGAGCCCATTACCAAGAACATCGGCGACCTGCTCGAGGACCTGCTGCACGAGTGCGAGCAGTTTGTGGGCAAGCCCGCGGCACTCATGACCAAAGACGAGCGCATTCGTGCCATTGGCTACCTCGACCGTCGCGGCGCCTTCCTCATTTCCAAGTCGAGCGAGCGCGCCTGCGAGTTCTTTGGCATCTCCAAGTACAGCTTCTATAGCTACCTCAATGAGGCCAAGGCGGCGGCCGGCGACAAGTAGGCACTCGCCTGGATTGCCCCTCCCCTTTTGGGTGCGAGTTCTGGAAAGCACGAATCCAAGACCGGGCCGCTTGGGAAGTTCCATATAATCGATGTCATTAGTATTTCGAAAGGATGGAACAGAATGGCGTTGAGCAAGGCATCATGCACCGGTCGCGGATTGATTCCGGCAATTGGTGGACATGTGCACCGCATGTTCGATGAGGGTGAAGACGACCTGTTTTCGCTAAGCCTTGACGACGTGATGGATGATCGCCCGTGGACCGCCGACGAACTCATGGGCGGCGGCGGGGCTCGCCTGTCAAGCCCCAATCCCGCACTTGCGCCTAAGTCCGCACCTGCGCCGACTCCTGCGCAGTCGCCTGTTTCGACGCCCGCGCCTACGCCCGCACCCACTTCGGCGCCCACACCAGCTCCCCGCCCCGTAAGTGACCCGTCCGAGACGGCGGCATTTCTCGCTGCGGCGACGCAGGGCAAATCGGCCGACAGCACCGTTATGTACAGCGCCCAGCAGTTGCCCGTTCCTGCGGCACGCAAGCCCCCGGCCACAAGGCTCGATGAGCCCGTTACCCGTCAGGTTGCCTACGATTCCTGGGCTGCAGCCGATCTGGATGAGACCTCCACCGGCATGCCGGCGCTCGACGTTCCAGTTAACCCGCTTTTTGCCGCCAACACGAGCGCCGCGGACTATGAGGGCGGTGCGACATATTCCGATTATTCCGATGACTATGCTGGCAACGGTCGCATCGAGACCGAGGACTATGGCAACGCATCGAGCGATTATCTCAACGATCCGTACGCTGCCACGCCTGCACCGGAATATGACCCGGAGGCCGCGTCCGCGCCGGCATATACCAAAAGCACGGGCGAAGAGCGCTTCGCCGATTATTACGCCGAGGAAAAGGCGCTGCGTTTCTCGGAATTTCCGCAAGCAGTCAAGGTTGCCTTTATCGCCATTGTCATTGCCCTGCTCGGCGTCATTGCGTTTGAGGGATTCCGGCTGTTCTCCGGCCCCACCCAAGCGGAGTCGGAAACCCAGCAAAAAGAGGACGATAACCAGTACCTGGACATCAACACCCTCAAGGGCGACCCCAACGACGGAGACGACGAGTAGCGAGGACTGAAGGCGGCCGCAAGATCCCGCATCCAGCACCGGCTTCTAAGTGCTGTTTTGTCATCCAGCTACACTTTTCCGAAGTTTTAAGGTGCCTATTTCGACACTTTTCCGTACTTTTACACGGCTGATTTCGACACTTTTCCGGATGAAAGCCGAATAATCACTTGGGAAACCAACGCCATCCGCGCGTCATTTCGCGGATGGCGCTTGATTTCTGTCCGTACACGTTGAGTCCGTACACGTTGATAGACTTCCTCTTGCCTGCAAGGAGCAGGCGCGTTTTATCCAGAGTCGGGGTAGAGAGTTGGCTCCACGATCCCGACGCCAACCGGCCAAGAGGCACGGTGGCCCTGCCAACATCGATGAAAGGAGTCCGTATGGACATTTTCTCCGTGCGCAGCAAGCGCAACTTCCACAACCTGACAGCCAAGCCAAAACGAATGCATCTTCTGGACAAGCCGAACGGCTACGCCTCGGCCATGGTCAAGCACGCATCGCCAGATCGCATCCCGCTATCTGGGCCGCGTTTTCCCAACGACCACGCCAACGGAAAGCGCGTCCTAGCCTGGACGCTCAAAACGGGATGCACTTTCCGGATGGCGGGCCTGGCGGAAAGCGTGTCCCGGAATCCAGTCTCAGAGCTGGACAGGCTTTCCGGCTAAGTCCTTCAGCGGAAACCGCATCCCGGAATAAACACTCAAACCGGGATGCGCTTTCCAAACGACCGGCCAGCGGAAAACGCATCCCTTTCTGAGCGCCAAATCCGGGACGCAGTTTCCGTATGCGGAGGCGCTCCAAACAAAAGGCCCCGGCTCGCGATGGGGCCGGGGCCAAAGGCGCAGCATATGCAGTTGATGTTGAGCGCGAACAGCCCGTCAACAATGGCTGTCCGCACCCCGCCCTACCCGCGGTTGCGGACGCGGCTGTAGGGCGTATCCACCATGGGCAGATTTGGACGCAGCTTGCCGTCAAACGCGCGGTAGGCGTTCTGTACGGCGGGCGCCGTGGGGATCGTTGCGATCTCGCCGATGCCCTTGCCGCCATATGCCACAGGCAGTAGCTCGTCCTTCTCCACGTAAATGGCGTGGATATCCGGAATCTCGGGCGCACGGAACAGTCCGAGCGTACCGTACCTTGCCTGGGGTACACAGTCCTTGAGCGGCCAGTCCTCGGTAAGCGCATAGCCCATACCCATGAGTACGCCACCTTCGATCTGACCCTGGATGGAGATGGGGTTGACCACCTTGCCGGAATCGTGCGCGGCATAGACCTCGCTCACGCGGCCGTCGTCGTCCAAAATAACCACATGCGTGGCAAAGCCGTAGCAGATGTGGCTCTTGGGGTTGGGAACATCCGCACCCAGCTTGTCGGTCGGCTCCAGGTACACGTAGCCAAACTCGCATCCCTCGAGCGCCTTGATGGCGGCCGCGGGATCCTGAGGATGCATACCCTGGCCGGCGACGAGCTCCTGCGCGTGCAGCTGATAGGCGCGACCGTCGTCGTACTCGATCTTGACGCCGTCGCCATGCGCATTCACGGGAGCGGCGG
>CABUTL010000214.1 GCA_902494375.1 uncultured Collinsella sp. | reverse complement strand
GTCGGTTGCCGGTAAGCATGCCGAGGCATTGACCATGGAGCTTGGCGAGCTGGGCGGTAGGCTATTGGCCGATACGCTTCCCTCGCTTGCCGATGGCTCGGCTGTTTGGACCGAGCAGGATGAGTCGCTCGTCACGCATGCTGCCAAGATTTCCAAGCTGGAGATGCGTCTGGATCCGCAGATGGCTGCGCTCGATTGCGTGCGTCATGTGCTCGCTTCGTCCGATACCGCGCCTGCTCGTTGCGTGATTGCCGGCAAGACCGTGCGCGTGCTCGATGCTGCGCCGGCTGATGTGTCGCTTGGCGAGGGTCAGGTTCTCATTAAGGCCAAGCGTGTTTACCTTGGTCTTTCCGATGGTGCGGTTGAACTGCTCGAGGTTAAGCCCGATGGCAAGCGTGCCATGGCCGCTTCTGCCTGGGCTGCCGGTCTGCAGGGTGCCGATCTGACGTGGGGTGTTTTGTCATGAGCAGGCTTTCCCCCGCGCGTAAGCTCGCGCTCGATGTGCTGATGGAGGCCGACCGTCGCGGCATGTATGCGCGCGACGTGCTATCCGCCCGCGCTTCGGCCAAGGCCATTGACCAGCGCGATTCCGCGTTTGCAGCGCGTTTGGCGCTCGGTGTTGCCGCGACGCAGGGCATTTTGGACGAACTGCTTGACCAGTTTCTCGATAAGCCTAAAAAGGTTGCGCCGCGTGTTCGCATGGCACTTCGTATCTCGGCCTTCGAGATGCTCTACCTGCATACCCCAGGTCGCGTTGCCGTGAGTCAGGGTGTTGAGCTGGTTCGTAGCGGTGCTAAGTCGGCCGCCGGTCTGGCGAACGCCGTGCTGCATAAGGTCGCGGACAACGTTGAGGACTTTGCCGCTGCCGCGGATTCCGATGAGTCCGAGCGCCGCTTGGTTCGCCTGTCTCGCCTGATGGGCATGCCGCGCTCGCTGTGTGCCCGCATTATGGCGTCGTTCGATACGCCCGAGGGTGCGCTTAACTTTGCCGGTAACTTGGCACCTGCGCCGCTCGCTCTGCACGAGAATGCCTTTGCAACCAAACCTGATCCGTACATTTCGCAGCTTGTTGCGCCGGTGTTTCCGGGTTGCCATGCGCCGGTCGACGCACAGGTCACGGTTGCGTCGGGTGTGTTTGAGCGCGCGGCTGCCGTGGCCTCGGATCTTAATGCCCAGCTCATCGCTACCGCGGCTACTCGTCCCGGGCGCTGCCTAGAGATTGGCGCCGGTCGTGGCACCAAGACCTATGTGATGATGTGCCAGGCCAAGCGTGCCGGCTACGAGCGTCAGCATACCGCGCTCGACCTGCATGATCGTAAATGCGATCAGAATCTCGCGCGTCTGCATAAGGCAGGTATCCAGGGCGTTCGCACCGTCTCGGGCGATGCCTGCGAGCTCGATGCGGTCCTCACGTCGTTCGATGCCATGCTTGGTAAGCCTGTCCTGTTCGATACGGTGTTTATCGATGCCCCGTGCTCGGGCACTGGCACCATGCGCCGTCATCCCGAGATTCCCTGGCGCCTGACCGAAAAGGATGTGACGGTTGAGCTGCCTAAACTGCAGCTGACGATGCTCAAGGAAGCAGCCGCGCGCGTTGCCGAGGATGGCGAGCTTATCTATGCGACGTGCTCGGTTTTTGCTGAGGAGAACACTCAGGTCGTGGATGCCTTCCTGGCTTCTCCCGAGGGTGCCGGTTTTACCGTGGCGCCGCTTTCCGAAGCCCAGATTCTGCAGTTACCCGAGTTCGCCCAGGCCAAGAAGCTCGTCTCCGTACGCCAAAACGACCGTGGACTTTTCCAAAGCGTCCCCGTAAACGCCGACTCCTACGACGGCCACTTCTGCGCCCGCCTGATCCACAAGTAACAACTAAGTTGCGGTGAAATAGGGATTGAAAAGCCGCTTCTGCCCGCCAAACAGTCCTTATTTCACCGCAACTCACAAGGAAACCTGGGTAGCTTGATTAGCTACCCATAGAGCAAAGAAATAGCCCCGCGATCGGCGTTGATCGCGGGGCTGCTTGGTTTCTAGTGGCTATGCGGGCAATTGGCGCAGCAACCGCTCGTGGCGTTGGTGCTGGAGCCGCCGCTTCGCTGGTCGGTGTTGTAGAAACCGCTACCTTCGAACTTAATGCCGCTGGCCGAGAACGTCTTGGATGCCGGGGCGCCGCAGCTGGGGCATACGACCTCGGGGGTCTCGGACATGGGGTGCTCAACTTCAAACACGTTGCCGCAACTCGTGCACTTGTAATCGTAGCGCGCCATAATACTTCCTTTTCAGCACAAAGCAGGCAGATCGCTCTGCCCGCAAAAATTCAAACAGCTGTAACTGTACCCTATATCGGGGGTTTTATCACGCTTCGCCCCAGAATCTATGAGTGTTGCGCAGGAGCTTCGCAGTTTTCTCCTCGGCTGCCGCAACGTCGGCCTCGTCAGCCTGCCATGTCCAGTTGCCCGTGGCCACGCCCGGTACGTTCATACGTGCATCGTCGCCCAGCCCCAGCACGTCCTGCAGCGGCATCATAACGAGCGGAGCATCGCTGGCCAAGGCGTTGCCCATGAGCTCGCCTGCCAATGCAATGCCGCTCGGCTCATCGCCGCCTGCAAAGGAGCGCGTGCACCAGCCGGCAAGTGTCGAGGTGTCGTGCGTCGAGGTGTACAGGATCTTTCCCGGTGTGGGGTGAATTCCGCAACGAACGTCGTAGTCGCTAAACTCCAGCACGTCCATGCCGGGGAAGCCGCAGGTCGAAGCCATGGCGCGAACGCCGGGCGTCAGATAGCCCAGATCCTCGGCGATAAAGTTGAGCGGGCCCAGCTCGTCATAGGCGGTCTGGAACAGGTCCTTGCCCGGGCCTGCCAGCCAGCGGCCGTCGGCACAGGCCTTACCGGCGGGAATGCTAAAGTAGCTGTGGAAGCCCAGGAAGTGGTCCAGGCGCACGCGGTCGTAGAGCGAAAACGCACGACGCAGGCGGTCCATCCACCAGCGATAGCCGTTCTCCTTCATGCGATCCCATCGGAAGGTGGGGTTGCCCCACACCTGGCCCTCGGGCGCAAAGTTGTCGGGCGGCGCGCCCGAAATCTCAATCGCCTTGCCG
>CABUTL010000213.1 GCA_902494375.1 uncultured Collinsella sp. | reverse complement strand
GAGATCACCATTATCACCGGCGATCTTGCAATCGCGAACTATGCCAGCTTCAATCTCCCCAATGCTTCGGTAGTGCTGCTGGGCGGCTCCGTGCGCAAGGGTCACCTCTATCTCGCGGGCGCACTAACGCTCGACTGCATGAGCAAACTACATGCCGACAAGGCGTTTGTCAGTGCCGACGGATTCCACCCCGACCACGGTTTTACCGTCGAGCACGACTTCTCAGCCATGATCAAGCATATGTACCTGACCAACTCAAACCAGGGTTACATGATGGTTGACCAGGGAAAGTTCAACAAGACCAGTTTTTATCAGTCCGCGCAGATCGATGACCTCGATGGCATCATCGTTGATGGAGACGACGAGGGCATCATGACGGCGGCGATCGAGAGCAGTCGCAGTCATCCCAAGCTCTATATTGCAAAATAGCTCAAATGGCCGGGTCGCCCCCCACTGCGGGCGACCCGGCCATTTATTAAATCAACCCAAAGTGGCGCATGGCGGTGACAGTGCCGTCGTGTGCGACGTCGTCGGTCACGTAGTCGGCGACCGCCTTGACCTCGGGCATGGCGTTGCCCATGGCCACGGCCGTCTCGACAGCGGCGAGCATACCCAGGTCGTTGCCCGAATCGCCAAAGCCAAAGGTGCGCGCATTTCCCTCGCGGCCCAGATACGCCAGCGCTCGCGCCACGCCCACGCCCTTGTCAATGCCCTTGGGGCTCAGCTCGCGATTCTGACCACCGGTGTTGCACAGCTCAAACTCGCGATCGATAAAGCCATCATCGTTGGCTACGCGAGCCAGGTCGCTCGCGACGATGCCTACCTTGCCCACGCGCAGACGGCCGTCGACGCGCATTTCCTCGGTGCTGTGCACCACAGAAGTGCCGATCAGAGACGACTGCTCAACACCCGCGGGTTCCAGGGCAAAAGTAGCCACGTTGGTCTCGAAAAAGGCCTCAATCCCTGCCGCGGCCATACGGCGCGCAAGCTCCTCGATAACGTCCTCGTCAAAGCAGTCCTCATACACCACGCGGCCCTCGACCTCGAGCGTGGCGCCCGCCATGGCAACGACGCCCGCGGGGTCGAGCGCACGCAAGCTATCGGCGATGAGCCACAGGGGGCGACCCGTGCAGATAAACGCCTTGTGTCCCGCGTCGCGCAGACGATGAAACGCCTCGACGACCGCCTGCGAGGGGTGAACCGCCGAAAAGTCCTTGTCGGTCATGTTGTCGGGATCGAACGACGTTAGCGTGCCGTCCACGTCAAAAAAGAGCACAGCGGATTCGGGGCACGCATCAATCATATGGGTTCCTTTCGAGGATAAGGGCAAACGAAGCATCCATCATATAATGGAGCGACGCAACCAGAGAGGTCACCCATGGAATTTTACGCAAGCTGCCCCGAGGGCTTTGAGTCCGCACTCGCCGATGAGCTTAAACGCCTCGGGCTTTCGCATGTTCGCCGGCTGAAGGGCCGCGCTACATTTGAGGGCGAGCTCGAGCAAGGCTACCGCGCCTGTCTGTGGTCGCGCCTGGCGAGCCGCGTGTTCGTGGTACTCGGGCGCTTTGAGGCGCAGGATGCCGACGAGCTGTACGATAGCGTTTACGACATCGCCTGGGAGAGCATCGTCCGCCCCGGCGCCACCATCGCCATCACCGCCCGCGGCGTGACCGAGCAGCTGCGCAACACGCGCTTCTCGGCCCTGCGCGCCAAGGACGCGCTGTGCGACCGCCTGGCCGAGACCACGGGCCGTCGCGCCGACGTCGATGCCGCCGACCCCGATGTTCACCTACTGCTTTCGCTGCGCCAGCGCCGCGCGAGCATAAGCCTGGACCTTTCGGGCGACCCGCTGTTCAAGCGCCTGCCGCCCGCGGCGACCCGTGCCGGCGGGGGCGCGCACGTGTTGCGCCCCGACTACGCCGCCCTGGTGCTGGCGCAGGTCGGCTGGACCGCGCTATGCGAGCGCGAGCTGACGGCCGACGATTACGAAAACGAAGCCCTGCCCACGCTGGTCGACGCCTCGTGCGCCGGCGGCGGTCTGCTGCTGGAAGCCGTTAACATTCTGACTGACCGCGCCCCGGGTTTTGCACGCGAGCACTGGGGTTTTGAGGGCTGGCAGCTGCATGATGCCGCCCTGTGGGAGCAGCTGCTTGCCGAGGCGCGCGAGCGCGAGACGGCAGCACGCGAGCGCCAGGCGCGCATCGTGGCCGTAGATATCGACCCCGCCGCCCGCAAGACTGCCGAGCGCATGGTCAAGTGTGCCGGCTACAAGCGTTTTGTCGACTTCTGCGCCGCCAAGCCCGCCACCGTGCTGGACCATGCGGGCGCCGTCGCCGGCGCCGTCGTGGTCGCAGACACCACCGAAACCCCGCTTTCACTCATGCACGACGCCATGACGTTGGTCGGCGAGCTGCGCCGCGCGCCCGAGCTCGCTTCGGCACCGGTCGCCGCGCTCACCCGCGATGGATTGCTGGCCCGCGCGCTCCACGCCGAGCCCGCGCACTCGATCGCCGTCATGCCCAACAACGAGGAGGCGACCGTCGAAGTCTGGCCTTCGCTCGACCACGCCGCCGCAGCGTTTGAGGCTGCGACCAGCGCGGATGCCGAGGCCGAGATTGCGGATGCCAACGAAGCCAACGACGAAGGCGCCGCCCCCGCCATGCCCGAGCCTGCCGCCATGCTCGATCTGGGTGACGGCAAGCCGCTGCCCGTGCTCATCCCCGGGTCCGAGCAGTTCGCCAACCGCCTGCGCAAGAACGCGCGCCTGCGCCGCAAGTGGGCCAAGCGCGAGGGCGTGAGCTGCTACCGCGTCTACGATGCCGACCTGCCCGACTACTCCGCCGCCATCGACCTGTACGAGGGCTGCCCGCAGACGCCGGGCCGCTGGCTCGTCATTGCCGAATACGCCGCACCTAAGACCATCGACCCCGCACTGGCCCAGGCCCGCATGCTCGACATCTTGGCCATCGCACCGCGCATCCTTGATGTTCCGGCCGAGCACGTGCACGCCAAGGCCCGCATGCGTTCGCGCGGCGGCTCGCAGTACGGCAAGCAGGGCGCCGGCAAGGGCGGCTCGGGCGAGCGCGCCAACATCGCACGCCG
>CABUTL010000212.1 GCA_902494375.1 uncultured Collinsella sp. | reverse complement strand
GACACCTACCCCGCCGAGGCGGCCAAAGCCCTCTGCGAGCCTATCCTCAACGGCACGGCCGATATGACCGTAGGCGACCGCCTTTCCAACGGCACCTATGCCGAGGAGAACAAGCGTGCCTTCCACGGCTTTGGCAACAATCTGGTCCGTGCCATGATCAAGTGGATCTATGGCTACAGCTTCGATGATGTCATGACCGGCTACCGTGCCATGAGCCGCCCGTTCGTTAAAACCTTCCCTGTGCTTTCCGAGGGCTTCCAGATCGAAACCGAGCTCTCGATCCACGCCGTCGACCACCGCTGGCGCATCAAGGATGTGCCCATCGAGTACCGCGACCGTCCGGAAGGTTCCGAGTCCAAGCTCAATACCGTAAGCGACGGCATTAAAGTCGTTGCGATGATCGGCACGCTGTTCAAGGACTATCGCCCGCTGAAGTTCTTCAGCCTCGTCGCGCTTCTATTCGCGATTATCGGCCTGGTTTTGGGCATTCCTATCTTTGTTGAGTACTTTCAGACCGGCCTGGTCCCGCGTTTCCCCACTGCCATGCTTGCTGCATCGTTTATGTTCCTCTGTGGTCTGAGCCTTGCAACCGGATTCATCCTGGATTCTGTAGCAAAGGTCGAAAAAAAGCAGTGGGAGGTCAACGTGTACAGCAAATACGCCTACGATGACCAGCCCGGCAGGTCCGCCACCACGCCAAGCGAGTGAAAGATCTTCCGCAAAATACTATTGGCACCACTGCGCAGATAGCCACCAACAAGAAAAGCCGCCGGTAACAAGCGGCGGCTTTTACCCTCGAAAAGTTAATAGCGGCTAGAGCGTCTTGATGTACTCCCCCAGCTCTTCCTCCCAGTCGGGCATGTGGAAGCCGGCAGCCTCGAGCTTGGACAGGTCGAGCGCGGAGTGGACCGGGCGCGGGGCGACGGGGCCCTCGGCGCTCGCGTAGTAGTCGGCGGTCGATACCGGCACGACCCTGTCCCCGTTGCCGTTGGCGGCCTCGAAGACGGCGCGCGCGATGTCCGCCCAGGACCTGACCGCACCCGAACCGGTGCAGTCGTAGGTGCCGTAGGGGGCGCGGCTCCCCAGCACGTGGAAGATTGCCTGCGCCATGTCGCGCGTGAAGGTCAGGCGTCCCAGCTGGTCGTCCACGACGGTGACCTGCTCCAACTTGTCCTCCGGGTCGGCGACGCGGTCGGACAGGCCCTTCATGGTCTTGACGAAGTTGTGCCCCTCGCCGATGACCCAGGAGCTGCGCATGATGTAGTGGCGCGGGCACCCGGCCACGGCGATGTCGCCGGCGGCCTTGGTCTGGCCGTAGACTGACAGCGGGCTGAGGGGCTCCTCCTCGTCGTGCACCTCGGCGGTGCCGTCGAAGACGTAGTCGGAGGACACGTGGACGAGCGTGATCCCGTGCTCGGCGCAGGTGCGCGCGAGCAGGGCGGGGCCGGTCGCGTTGGCCTTCCAGGCGGCCGCGCGGCCCTCGGGGGTCTCGGCTTTATCCACGGCGGTGTAGGCGCCGCAGTTGATCACGGTGCCGTAGAGCGACCAGTCGTACTTGGAGTAGGCCGCCGGGTCGGACATGTCGAAGGTGTCGATGTCGCAGAAGTCGAAGTCCTTGGCGACGCCGCGCTCCTCCGCCAGCGCGCGCACCGCGCGGCCCAGCTGGCCGTTGCAGCCGGTGACGAGGGTGCGCTTCGGCGCCATGGGGACGACGTCCTTGAGCATCGGGTGGTTGAGGTCCGCCTCGGATACGGTGGCCTGGTCCAGCGGGATGGGCCACTCGATGGCGAGCTCGGGGTCGGCGAGGTTCACGAAGGTGTAGGTCCTCTTCAGCTCCAGCGACCAGTGGGCGTCCACCAGGTAGGTGTAGGCGGTGCCGTCCTCCAGGGCCTGGAAGGAGTTGCCCACGCCGCGCGGGACGTAGATGGCCCTGGACGGGTCCAGGGTGCAGGTGAACACCTTCCCGTAGGTGGCGCTGCCCTCGCGCAGGTCCACCCATGCGCCGAAGACCGAGCCGCGGGCCACGGAGATGAACTTGTCCCAGGGCTCGGCGTGGATGCCGCGGGTGACGCCCCTCCTGTCGTTGTAGGAGATGTTGTTCTGGACGATGCGGAGGTCGGGGATGCCAAGAGCGGTCATCTTGGCGCGCTGCCAGTTCTCCTTGAACCAGCCGCGCGAGTCGCCGTGGACGGCGAGGTCGACGACCTTGAGGCCCCCGATGCCGGTCTCGGTGACGGAGAGGTCCTTCTCGAATGCGATGTCAGCCATGTGGGAAAAGCTCCTATCGAAGAGGTTGGGTAACCGGGGGCGCCCGCGCGGGGACGCAGGGTCATCCCCATGCCCTGCGGCCCCGTGCGGGCGCCCCGCGGTGCGGTTCGCCGGGATGCGGTCTTACTGGCCCTGTGCGCGGTAGCGCGCCTCGGTGGCCTCCTTGGCCGGGCGCCACCAGGACTCGTTCTCGACGTACCAGTCGATGGTGGCCTTGAGGCCCTCGGCGAAGTCGGTGTGCGCCGGCCTCCAGCCCAGCTCGCGCTGGAGCTTGGTGGAGTCGATGGCGTAGCGGCGGTCGTGGCCGGGGCGGTCGGCGACCCAGTCGAAGTCCTCGGGGTCGCGCCCCATCGCCTCCAGGATCATGCGGAGCACGGTGATGTTGTTCTTCTCGCCGTCGGCGCCGATGAGGTAGGTCTCCCCCGTGCGGCCCTTGGTGAGGATGTCCCAGACGGCCGAGGAGTGGTCCTCGGTGTGGATCCAGTCGCGGACGTTCTCGCCGCGGCCGTAGAGCTTGGGGCGGACGCCGTCGACGATGTTCGTGATCTGCCTGGGGATGAACTTCTCCACGTGCTGGTAGGGGCCGTAGTTGTTGGAACAGTTGGAGATCGTGGTGCGGAGGCCGTAGGTGCGGGTCCACGCGCGCACGAGCATGTCGGAGCTGGCCTTGGTGCTCGAGTACGGCGAGGACGGGTGATACGGCGTCTCCTCGGTGAACTTCGCCGGGTCGTCGAGCGCCAGGTCGCCGTAGACCTCGTCGGTGGAGACGTGGTGGTAGCGGATGCCGTATTTCCTCACGGCCTCCAGCAGGCGGAAGGTGCCCTCCACGTTGGTG
>CABUTL010000211.1 GCA_902494375.1 uncultured Collinsella sp. | reverse complement strand
CGTCTATGTGTTCGCCGTTCAGCTGTGCGCATTCTTTACCTGGAGTCGCCTGTATTGCTTGCTGAGCTCGGCTGCCGCCGTGGCACTCTACAACTTCTTGTTTGTCGACCCGCGCTACTCGCTGTCGCTTATCGACCGCGTCTATCCCGGCATGTTCTTCATCATGTTCGTGGTCTCGCTTGTTTCGAGCTCGATTGCGTTGGCCCTGCGCCGCGCCTTGGCACAGGCTGCCGCCAGCGACCGCCGCACGCATATGGTGCTCGAGACCAACCGCATGCTGCAGCGGTGCGCCGATCAGCAGCAGATTGTCCATGCCATGGCAACGCAGCTGGCGCGTCTTTCGGGCTGTCCGGTCGTGTGGTACAGCGCCGACGCCGAGGGCGATGACCTGCTGCCGCGCGCGACATACACGGCCGTGGGCGATGCCGCGCCGGTGCACGAACTGGCGCCGCAGATGCCACCGCGGCTCTCGGCGTCCGCCTATGTGGGAACACCGCTCGACGCCACGTTTGGCGGCTCGGCGTTTTATGGCATCTACCTGACGGTTCGCACGGGCGACGGCTTCGTGCGCTCGGGCGACCCCGCCTCGGTGGTGGGCGTGCTGGCTATCGTTGCCGAGCCCGACGTGCTGACGCATGAGGAGCGGACACTTGCCGATGCCATCGTGAGCGAAGGCGAGCTGGCACTCGATCGCGCCCGCGCTATGGAGGCTCGCGAGGAGGCGGCGGTACTCGCCAAAAACGAGCAGCTGCGCGCCAACTTGCTGCGCTCAATCTCGCACGATCTGCGTACGCCGCTCACCAGTATTTCGGGTAATGCCGACGTGCTGCTCGATCAGGGCTCGACCGGCACTGCCGTGCTCGATGCCCAGACGCGCCGCGGCCTGCTTCTATCCATTCGCTCGGATGCGCTGTGGCTCAACGCCACCGTCGAGAATCTGCTCGCCATCACCAAGCTCGAGGGTGGCGGTATGCGCCTGTCGACTACGCTCGAGCTCATGGACGATATCGTCGAGGAGGCGCTGCGCCACGTGAACCCTGCCGTGCGCGAGCACGACCTTAAGGTGGTGGCGTGCGATGAGCCGGCGCTCGTCAACGTCGACGCGCGCCTGATGGTACAGCTCGTGGTGAACCTGGTGAACAATGCCATCACCTATACGCCCACAGGCTCGCATATCGTGATTTCGATTGGCGTCGACGATGGGCACGTGACGTGCTCGGTAGCCGATGACGGCCCGGGCATTGCGCCCGAGGACCGCGAGCGAATCTTTGAGTCGTTCTACACCGCCAACCATGGTCTGGCCGACAGCCATCGCAGCGTTGGCCTGGGTCTTTCGCTCTGTCGTTCCATTGCGTTGGCGCATGGCGGTAGCATAGAGGTTGCCGCGGCGGACCCGCACGGCTCTGTCTTTACGATTGGGCTTCCCGCCGCCGACGTTTCGTTTGATAAGGAGTAGCGCTGTGCCGAACTCTGCCGTAAAACCGCTCATCTTGGTCGTTGAGGACGATCCCGCTGTTCGCAACCTTATCGTTGCCGCGCTCGAGGCGCACGGCTTGCGCCATATGGCCGTGGAGACCGCCCATGCCGCCATCGCCGCCGCCTCGTCGCAGGCACCGAGCATTGTGCTGCTCGATCTGGGCCTGCCCGATATGGATGGTGTCAAGGTGGTGGAGTCGGTGCGCGCATGGTCGGGCATGCCGATCATTGTGGTCTCGGCGCGCAGCGAAGATGCGGACAAAATCCGCGCGCTCGATGCCGGCGCCGACGACTACCTGACCAAGCCGTTTTCGGTCGAGGAGCTGCTTGCGCGCATTCGCACGACGCTCAGGCGCCTTTCGTATGCGCAAACGGGCGGCGTTGCCTCCGAGGGCTCGTTCGATACCGGTGAGCTGCATATCGATTTTGATGCTGGCATCGCCACGATGGATGGCGAGGAGCTGCACCTAACGCCGATCGAGTACAAGCTCCTGTGCCTGCTAGCGCACAACGCCGACAAGGTGCTGACGCACCAGTTTATCCTGCACGAGATTTGGGGCACGGCAACTAAGAGCGACCTGGCGAGCCTGCGTGTCTTTATGGGCACGTTGCGTAAGAAGATTGAGTCCGACCCCGCGCATCCGCGCTATATCCAAACGCATGTGGGTATCGGTTACCGACTGGTCACCCAAGGCTAGATCGCCAACCACCATCCCAATATGAGTTGCGGTGAAATAGGGTCTAAATTTGCCTAATTCCAGGCAAAGCAGTCCGTATTCCACCGCAACTTTGTTTATTTGCCCTTGGGCTTGCTGGCGTAGAACTTCTTCTTTTTGGGCTTGCCGGCGGGGGAGGGTTTGCCGTTGCCGCGCGGCCCTCGGTCTCCGGCCTGCGCGTGCGCGGGCGCCGTTGTGCGAGGCTTGCGGGCTTCGGGGTTGCGCAGCTCCTCGACACGCTCGGCAATCTCCTCGGCGCTAAAGCCGACCTCGGCCATGGCGTCCTCAATGGGCAGGCGGCGCACGATATAGCAGTGGTGCACCTTCTGGTTGCGTGCGAAATCCTCGGGGATGGTCTGCGCCGTAATGTCCTCCAACACCACGCCCGCGCGCGCGAGCTTGCGTGTCTCGGGGCGGAAGCCGCGCAGGTTGCAGCTAAAGATGGCATGTCCGCCCTGTGCGAGCAGGCGCGATACGCCGGCCAAAAGCTCAACATGGTCGCGCTGGACATCCCAGGTACGGCGGCCCATCTTTGACGAGTTCGAGAACGTGGGCGGGTCGACAAAGATCAGGTCCCAGCGGTTGCGCGTCTGGCGCTGGTCGCGAATCCAGGCGAGCACGTCGTCGCGCACAAAGTGATGCTGTGACCCCACAAAGCCGTTCTGGCGCATATTGCGCTCGGCCCAGTCCAGGTAGGTGTTGGAGAGGTCGACCGTCACGGTCTCCTCGACGCCGCCGTCGGCCGCATAGCAGGTGGCGGTGCCGGTGTAGGCGAACAGGTTGAGGAAGCGGCGCGCCTGTTTGGCGTGCTCGCGCACCAGGTTGCGGGTGACGCGGTGATCCAAGAAGATGCCCACATCCAGGTAGTCATCAAAGTTGACGGCAAAGGTGAGTCCACCCTCTTCGATGAGCGGCAGGCGACGGCG
>CABUTL010000210.1 GCA_902494375.1 uncultured Collinsella sp. | reverse complement strand
CTTAAGCAGATAATCAGTCAGCGACGTGGTGGTCGTCTTGCCGTTGGTGCCCGTGATGGCAATCCAGTTATCGGGCGACAGGCGATAGGCAAACTCGGGCTCACCCATAATCTGGGCGGCATGCTCGCGCCCGGCCTTAAAGAAGCCCGAGAACTCCGAGATGCCCGGGCACGTCACGCATACGTCATAGGCGCCCTCGACCTGTTCGGTCCCATAGACAAACGACGCACCAGCAGCCTCGAGCGCACGCGTGGCGTCATTGGGCTCAGAGGTGCCACCGCCATACACGGTAACGGCACTTACGCGCTCGGGATGTGCCAGCGCCCAGCGGGCGACATCGAGACCGGATTTGCCCTGACCCAAAACGAGCAGGCTAAAGACATCAGCAAGAGGCATGAAAGACCACTATCCCAACTGGAAGAACAGGGCAAGGCCAACGGCACCAAAGGCCGCAGCGATAATCCAAAAACGGATGACGACCTTGGTCTCGGCCCAGCCCTTCTTTTCGAAATGATGATGGATGGGCGCCATAAGGAAGACGCGCTTGTGCGTAAAGTGAAAGTAGACAACCTGAATCATGACCGACAGGGTCTCAACGATAAACAGGCCGCCGATGATGAGGGAGACGACCTCGGTGTTGGTCATGATGGACGTGCAGGCAAACGCGGCGCCCAGGGCAAGCGAGCCTGTATCGCCCATAAAGATGCTCGCCGGATAGCAGTTGAACCACAGAAAGCCCAAGCAAGCACCGGCACACGCGGTGCAGAAGATGGACAGGTTCACGTCTCCGTGCAAAAACGCCATGGCAGCCATGGCGAGCATGGCAATCATGGAGGTGCCGCCGGCAAGACCGTCAAGGCCATCGGTCAGGTTCACGGCATTAGAAAGACCGGCGATCATCAGCCAGCAAAAGACAATGTAGAGCCACGGGAACGAAAGGCCGCAGATGGTGGTCGAAAGCACGCCAAGGTCAATCGTCAGGCCGCCGGGAAAACGAATCTCGGGGGCGACGCCGCACCAGTTAACGGCAAGCACCGTAAAGGTGACACAGATAATGGTCAGGCCGATCATCTTGGCATGAGGCGTCAGACCGAGCGAGCGCCCATGCGTAACGGAGGTCAGGTCGTCGATCAGGCCCAGCACGCCGGTCGCCAGCGTGGCGAGCAGCGCGAGCACGAGCTCGGTGGTGAGCTTGCCCATCAGCAGGCAGGTCAGCGAGATCGCGACGAGGATGACAACGCCACCCATGGTGGGCGTTCCCTGCTTAACCAAATGACGCTTGGGGCCGTCGGCACGAACCTGCTGGCCGATACCCTCGACCTTGAGCAGCTTGATCCACCACGGCATGAGCAGCAGCGCAATGGCGGCGGCGATGCCAAGCCCCAAAAAAGCCTGATACGTTGGATACGAGGGATTGCCGAACATGGGCTAGCACACACCTTCCACAAAGCGGTCGAGCTCAACAAAGCGGGAACCCTTGACCAGTACAACATCATGTTTTTCAAGCGCGCCGCCCATGCGGTCGAGCACCTGCTGATAATCGGAGAACACCTGGATGCGGTCCTCGTCCATGCCCATCATGCGCGCGGCATCGGCCATAAGCTGGGCCAGCTCACCACCCACGCACGCCAGCATGTCGAGCTTCTTGGCGGCCGCATAGGCGCCCACGAGCTCATGCATGCGAGGAGCCTCATCGCCCATCTCGCCCATCTCGCCCAGGATCGCCATGCGAGACCCCGTGCACGAAAGCGAGCACAGTAGATCGAGGCCAGCAGCCATGGATTCGGCACTGGCGTTATAGGAATCGTCGATGACGCGGGCACCGCTCTTGGCGCGCTTGATCTCCTGGCGGTGACCGGTGATCGTGAGGCCCCTAAAGGCAGCATCGATCTGCTCGGGCGTCACGCCCAGGCGATAGGAAACCGCGGCGGCCTTAACGGCATTAGGAACGGACTGCACGCCGGGGATGGCAAGCATGGTATCGATCGTCTCACCCTGGCCAAAATCGAGCGTAAAGACCGGACGTCCCTCGTCATCAACACGAATGTCGCGGGCACGGACCTCATCATCGTCCGAGACGCCGGCCAGCATCACATCGATACCAGCAGGCTGGGCGAACGTATCGCGAATGAACGGCGTAAAGTCGTCCTCGCCGCCCAAAACCAGCAGCGGCAAGAAGTCGCCGGCGGCGCACATACCCTGGACAATCTCGGCCTTAGCGCGGGCGATGTTCTCGCGGCTGCCCAAAATGCCGATGTGAGAGGTACCAATCTTGCTTACGATGGCAAGGTTGGGATTGGCGGACTGGGACAGGCGCTCAATCTCGTGGAAATGGTTCATGCCCATCTCGAGCACCAGGACCTCGGTATCGGCCGGAGCGGAAAGCACCGTGAGCGGCATGCCGATCAGGTTATTGAAATTGCCCTTGGTGGCCCAGACACGATAGCGCTTGGCGAGCACGGCGGCGAGCACGTCCTTGGTCGTCGTCTTGCCGATGGAACCGGTAATGCCAACGACCAGGCAGCCAAGCTCCAGGCGATACGTGTGCGCCAAACGCAGCAGAAACTCCTCGGGATCATCGGTCAGCAGAATGGCGCACCCCTTGTCCTGCGCCAGCGAGACCAGCTCAGCCTCGGGCTCACGCGTCATCACGACGGCGCCGGCACCCGACTGGACGGCACGGGAAGCAAAATCATTGCCGTCGACGTTTTCACCGGGAAAGGCGACGAAAATCGTCCCTTCCTCGACCTGGCGCGAGTCGATAACGCACCCGCGGCATACCTGATCGGCTTCTCCCGTCACGGTTCGGGCCCCTGTTGCGGCCGCGAGGTTGTTGACGGCGATCTCTATCATTGCAGCTCCCCTGTAAACCTAATAATGCTATCGGCGTATTGTATCCCAGCGCCGCACATGCGTGGTGCAGGGCATGTGAACACCCTCATATGGGACAACAAACAACGCCCCAAAGATTGTAACCCCCTACTTCGTGTGCGGGATACCCAGCACGTCGAGCGCGTTGGCCATAATGGACTGGAACGGCACCGCAGCGGCATCTGAGCCGCTCGGCGTTCCGTCGAGCGTGATATAGCACAGCACCTTGGGCGATTGTGCCGGTGCAAAGCCCATAAAGGACGACATGTAGTTCTCCTTGAGGT
>CABUTL010000209.1 GCA_902494375.1 uncultured Collinsella sp. | reverse complement strand
TGAAGGCCACGCAGACGACGACGCAGCCACCATAGCGAACATCCGACCAAGATCACGTAGTCGACGACATACGAAAGCGCGATTGCCGGCATACCGAAGCCCAGCACAACGCCAAACAGCAGAACCGAGCCGGCCTGGCCGATGGCGGAATACAGGCAATAGCGGCTATAGGGCTTCATGTCGAGCAAGGCAGAGAAGCTCTTCTGCATCAATACGACCACGCCGTAGAGCGGCAGCGAGAACGCCAGGTAGACAAGGTACTCGGACACCAGCGTCACGCCGGATTCATCGAACTTGCCAGCACAGTAGATCATGTTGAGCGGACGCGCGAAGACAATCAGGTACAGCGCGAACGGAATCAGGAAGAACAGCATCTGGGCGACGCCACGCGAAATGCCCGTGCGAACGCTGTCGTAATCCTTCTCCTGTGCGTCGTGAGAGAGCTCGGTATAGAGCGCCGTCGAAAGCGAGGCAGCAATCAGCGCGTAGGGTAGCGTGTACCACAGGCGCGCATAGGCGATGACGGAAGGACCCGTCTCGGGCTGGACCACCAGCGCGGCAGCGTTGGTGATAGAAGTCGAGACAAACATGCACACCGTGGCGAGCAGCGTCGGGATACCGAGCGCAATCGTCTGGCGCAGCGCGGGGTCCTTAAAGTCGATATGGATATGGGGATGCACGCCGTGCTTGCCAAGCGCGGGAATCTGACATGCCATCTGAACAAAGACACCGAGGGTCGTACCGGCCGCAACCAAGATGATGCCGGCACGTTCGCCAAACTGTGCGGACACGGGCGCAAAACCCATAAAGCTCGCAATGACGATCACATTGTTGAGGACCGGGGCAAACGTCGACCAAAAGTAGTCGCGGTGTGCGTTGAGAACGCCCGAAAACACCGAGCCCAAACCATAAAACAGAATCTGGATGGCAAAGAAACGGAACATGAACGCAGCGGTATCCATGCTGCCGCCGTCACCCGAAAGGAACGATTGCGTCCAGATAAAGCCCGGGGCGAACACGGTCCCCAGCAACGAAATGCCACCCAGCACTAAAAGCAGAATGCCGAGCAGGTTGCCCACGTACTCGTTCGAGGCCTCGCGACCCTGCTCACGCCTCACGCCCATGTACACGGGCAAAAACGCCGTCACGAGCATGCCGCCCATCACGAGTTCGTAGAGCATATTGGGCAGGTTGTTGGCGACCTGATAGGAGGACGAGAGTAGCGACATGCCGATAGCGGCCGCCATTGCCCACGTGCGGATAAAACCGGTGACGCGAGACACGATGGTCAGGATGGTCATAAGCCCGGCGGAACGACCAACCGTGGAGTAGTCCGACGAGCCCATGTCGTCAGTGTCATCTCGCGACGAAGAAGCTTCGGATGAGGGTGTCTGAGGCGCAGATTCTTTTGCAAAATGAGCTCCGCGCTTCAATTCTTCCTGCGGCATCGCTCAGTCCTCTCTCGTAATCGCGGCAACCGTCGCCCCGCAAAATGCAATTAAATCATCGGGTGCAAGCTCGAGCTGATAACCACGCTTGCCTCCCGAAATAAAAATGGTATCCCAAAGGACACATGTCTCATCAATGAGCGTCCGGTAGCGTTTTTTCATACCGACCGGGCTGCAGCCGCCGCGAACGTAGCCAGTCGCCGCAAGCAAATCCTTCACATGCATCATGGCCAAGGACTTCTCCCCCGCGGCACGCGCGGCGGACTTTAGATCGAGCTCGTCGGCAACAGGGATACAGCACACGACATAGTCGTTGGACGGTGTCACGCAGACCAAAGTCTTAAATCCTTGACCGGGCTCCTCGCCAAGCTGCTCCGAAATCGCGACACCCAGGCCCACCGACTCATCACCATCGTCTTCGTACGTATGTAGAACATAGGAAATGCCGGCGCTTTCCAGCTCGCGCATCGCATTGGTTTTTGGCGTCTTTACAGCCTTTGCCATGACATATCCTTTCCCTCGCATTCGGACGTAAGGATTAAGTATATGTCCAATTCGGCTGCATACGTCACTTCGGCACAGCAAGCGCCATCGAATCACAAGGAGTCGATGGCGCCCATAAACTGAATCGCCTATTTATTGAGCATCAAGTTGAGCCTGACGCTCCCGGTCACGCCTGAGCAACGGCGCCAAAAACTTGCCCGTATAACTCTGCGGACAGTCCGCAACCTGCTCCGGTGTGCCCGAAACCACGACGGTTCCGCCGCCGTTACCGCCCTCGGGACCCATATCGATCAGGCGGTCGGCAACCTTGATGACATCAAGGTTGTGTTCAATCACCAGCACCGTGTTGCCCGCATCGACCAAGCGCTGCAGCACATCGAGCAGCTGGCGGACGTCCTCAAAATGAAGGCCAGTCGTCGGCTCGTCCAAAATATAGAACGTCTTGCCCGTCTGGCGTCGATGAAGCTCCTTGGCGAGCTTCACACGCTGCGCCTCGCCGCCCGAGAGCGTCGTGGCGGGCTGGCCCAGGCTCACGTAGCCCAAGCCTACATCGTACAGCGTCTGGAGCTTTCGCTTGATCTGCGGGATATTCCCAAAGAAGGCCAGCGCCTCGGTGACGCTCATGTCGAGCACGTCCGAGATGGTCTTGCCACGGTAGGTGACCTCGAGTGTCTCGCGGTTGTAGCGTTTACCGCCGCAAACTTCGCAGGGAACGTAGATATCGGGAAGGAAGTGCATCTCGATCTTAATCTGCCCATCGCCTTTGCACGCCTCACAGCGCCCGCCACTCACATTAAAGGAGAAACGACCCGGCGAGTAGCCGCGCGCCTTCGACTCCGGCGTACTCGCAAACAGCGCGCGAAGATCATCCCACAGGCCGATATAGGTAGCAGGGTTGGAGCGCGGCGTGCGGCCAATCGGCGACTGGTCGATATCGATAACCTTATCGATGCACTCGATGCCCTCGATTTTCTTATACGGACCCACAGGGCGCGTCGAGCGGTGAATGGCATTCGTAAGGGCAGGCGCAATGGTGTCGGTAACCAGGGAGCTCTTGCCCGATCCCGACACGCCGGTAACAACCGTAAGCGTACCAAACTCGATTTTGGCAGTAACGTTTTTGAGGTTGTTGGCTCGAGCGCCCGTAATTTTAAGGCAGCCGCGACCGGGCTTGCGCCGTTCATCAGGCACCCGGATCATTCGTTTACCGGTCAGATAAGCGCCCGTCATCGACTCGGGACACGCCATGATATCGGCAGGCG
>CABUTL010000208.1 GCA_902494375.1 uncultured Collinsella sp. | reverse complement strand
GAACGTACGAGTCGGCGCGAACTCGCCGAGCTTGTGACCAACCATGGACTCGGTAACATACACGGGCACATGCTTGCGGCCGTCGTGGACGGCGATGGTGTGACCAACCATCTCGGGGAAGATGGTGGACGCGCGGGACCAGGTCTTCACGACGTCCTTCTTGCCAGCCTCGTTCATCGCGGTGATACGCGAGAGAAGGCGAGTCTCCACGAACGGGCCCTTTTTGAGACTTCTGCTCATAAGTGCTTTCTCCTAAAACTCGGTATCCGAAATTACTTCTTACGGCGACGAATGATGTGCTGGTTCGAGACCTTCTTCTTCTTGCGCGTACGAAGGCCCTTCGTCGGCTTACCCCAGGGGGTAACAGAGGGACGACCAGAGGTGTGGTTCTTGCCCTCGCCACCGCCGTGCGGGTGGTCGACAGGGTTCATGACGGTACCGCGGACGGTCGGGCGCACGTTCATGTGACGCTTACGGCCGGCCTTGCCGATGACGATGTTGGAGTGATCGGCGTTGCCGACCTCACCGACGGTGGCGCGGCAGGTAACGAGGATGCGGCGCATCTCGGAGGAAGGCATACGGACGATAGCGTACTTGCCCTCCTTACCCATCAGCTGGCAGGAGTTACCGGCGGAACGGGCGATAGCGGCGCCCTTGCCCGGCTGGAACTCGACGGCGTGGATGAGCGTACCGACGGGGATGTCGGCGAGGGGCAGAGCGTTGCCCGGCTTGATGTCGGCGTCAGAACCGGACATGATGGTCTGACCGACCTCGAGGCCCTTGGGGGCCAGGATGTAGCGCTTCTCACCGTCAGCGTAGTGCAGCAGAGCGATGCGAGCGGAACGGTTCGGATCGTACTCGATCGTGGCAACCTTGGCGGGCACGCCGTCCTTGTTGCGCTTGAAGTCGATCACGCGGTAACGACGCTTCACGCCGCCGCCCTGGTGGCGGGTGGTGATGCGGCCGTTGTTGTTACGACCGGCCTTCTTGGGCAGGGGCTCGAGAAGAGACTTCTCGGGCTTGGTGCAGGTGATCTCGGAGAAGTCGGAGATCGTCTGCCAACGCCTACCAGCGGAGGTCGGCTTAAGGTGCTTTACAGCCATTACAATCCCTTTCAATAGGAATCCGTTAGCCATCGCAGACAGGGATTCGAGGTTCTGCCTCGGGTGCGATGACACCGGACGTATACACGGTTCCGGGCGTGTCCATTTTATACGCCCAAAACCTTGAGCTCCCGCCTCCCCTATTTGGGAGGCATGAGCTCACTCAACAGCAGCGAGTCTTAGGCCTGGTTGCCAAAGACCTCGATGGTGTCGCCCTCGGCCAGCGTGACGATGGCCTTCTTCCAAGAACGGGTCTTGCCGGCGACATAGCGAACGCGCTTGGTCTTGGGCTTGACCGTCAGGGTGTTCACGCGAACGACCTTGACGCCGAAGATCTCCTCGACAGCGTCCTTGATCTGATACTTGTTAGCATCCTTGGCGACCTCGAACGTGTACTTGTTCAGCTCCATGCCGGAGAAGGAACGCTCGGACACGATCGGACGGATGATGATCTCGTGGGCGGTCATTTATGCAAGCACCTCCCCGAAGTGAGCGGCGATGTCGGCGGGCATCAGCACGGCGTTGTTGTTAACGAGATCGTAGGTGTTGGCCTCGTCGGCAGTGATGATGAACGTCTTGGGAATGTTGCGGAACGACAGGTAGGCGTTGACGTCCTCATCGCGAACGATGATGGTCAGACGCTTGCCCTCAAGGCCGAGAGCCTTGAGCATGGCGACGGCAGCCTTGGTGGAAGGCTTCTCGAAGCCGTAGTCGTCGACGAGCACGAGCTCGCCATCGGCCAGCTTGGCGGACAGCGCGGAGCGCATAGCCAGCTTGACCTCCTTGTTGTTCATACGCTTAGCGTAGGAACGGGGCTTGGGGGCGAAGACAACGCCACCGTGACGCCACTGGGCAGCACGGATGGAACCCTGACGGGCACGGCCGGTGCCCTTCTGACGCCAAGGCTTCTTGCCGCCACCGGAAACCTCAGAGCGACCCTTAGCAGACTGGGTGCCCTGACGCCAAGAGGCCATCTGGCACTTGACGATGTGGTGCATAACGTGGATGTTCGGCTCGATGCCGTACACCTCAGCGGCGAGCTCGGCCTCGGCGACCTTCTTGCCCTCGCTGTTCTTTACTTCAAACTTTGCCATTTAAGTGTTCTCCTTGGTATGACGCTGGGCTAAATGGGCTGGGCCCTTAGGCCATACGGATGGCGACGAGACCATTCTTGGCACCCGGGACAGCGCCCTTGACCAAGATGAGGTTCTGCTCGGCATCGATGCGGACAACGGAAAGGTTCTTGACGGTAACGCGCTCGTTACCCATGTGACCGGCCATCTTGACGCCCTTGAGGACGCGCGCAGGATAGGCGCACTGACCGATAGAACCGGGGTGACGCTGGAAGTGAGAACCATGCGTCATAGGACCGCGGCGCTGACCCCAGCGCTTGATGCGACCCTGGAAGCCCTTACCCTTGGAGGTACCGATGACGTCGACCTTCTCGACATCAGCGAAATCAGCGACGGTGACGACCTCGCCGACCTTGTGCTCCTCGCCGTTCTCGACGCGGACCTCACGAAGGAAGCGGACAGGCTCGACGCCAGCCTTGGCGAAGTGACCAGCCATGGGCTTGTTCACGTTCTTGGCCTTGATGTCGCCGAAACCGATCTGGACGGCGTCATAGCCGTCGGTTGCCTGAGTTTTAACCTGCGAGACAGCGCAGGGGCCAGCCTGGATGACCGTGACGGGAACGACGTTGTCGTCCTCGTCCCAAACCTGGGTCATGCCAATCTTGCGGCCGAGAATCATGCTGATCAAGATATGATCCCAACTCTCGCGTGGTCTTGGGACAATGCGTACACCACCGAGCGTACGCCCCTAGAGGACCACTACTTACACGACGTGCTCCCCAGCCTTGTATTTCGCCCGGACTACCTGACAACCCTATTAAGCAGGCATTTTGTCCAGCCAGAATACTCCCCTGGTTACACACAGCTGTTTAGTATACACGGCTGCGGGCGTATCCATCGAGATTCATATTTCACTCACATTGTTTACGCAGGTAAAGTGCGTGGAGTCGCCTGGGCTTGGCAGAGGGGCGGCGAAATATATTAAGTTTGCTGCTCTACAGTCCTGCGCAAGACGGAAAGCACATTAAGTGCTTTCCTTTGCGTGCGG
>CABUTL010000207.1 GCA_902494375.1 uncultured Collinsella sp. | reverse complement strand
TCGGCCATAAAGACGCCCGGCAGGTTCATCATTTCGCCCAGACCAAAGACATCGTCCGGATGCTCGGCAAAAAACGCCTGCATATCAGCAGCGGTGATGACGGCACCGGCCTGCTCGTCGGGCAGCGCGGGCACGCACGAAGGCATCATGTACTTGATGGAAATAGGAGCGCGACGACCGTCCTCGATCATAAAGCGCAGGCCGTCCAGGCCCGCCACATTAGCAATCTCGTGGCTGTCGGCAATGGCGGTGGTAGTACCGCGCGTCGCGGCCATGCGAGCATACTCAGCGGGACGGATGTTCGAAGACTCGATATGCAGATGCCCGTCAATAAAACCGGGAGCGAGATAGCGACCCTGGCAGTCGATAACCTCGGCAGCCTCGTAGGTACCGGAGGCGTCGTCGCGACCGTTGTAGAGCACGCCGACGATCACACCGTCCTTGACGGCAACGCTACCGGGCGCCACACGCTGGCCATACACGTCGACAATCTGCGCATTGGTAAACAGCGTGTCGACGGGCACGCGGCCCTCGGCGGCCTCGATCACAGACCTCATGACCTCAACGGACATACATACTCCTTTAACCGTAGAAAAAAGCTGCGGAGCGGACAGACCTTCACCGCAGCAAACCAAATGCCATTGTATGCCCAAACGATGGGTCAACAATACGTCTCTCCGCTTAACGGCACACGCCGCTCAGCGCAATGGGGACAGGTTACTTTGCACCAATGACAAGGAGTGTCCCAAAGTGCCGGCACAAAAGGAACGTCCCCAAGTGCCAACAACGGAAGCGCCGATGTTTTGGCAACGACAGCGAGCGGGCCGCATTTGAGACAAGGTGACGTGAAACGAAAGGGCGCTGACCTTCTGGTCGCGCCCTTGAAGTTGAACGTCAGATTGTCCAAATGCGGCCCGCGCAGCGTCGAGTCGTTACGCGGTTTGGTAAAACCGCGTAACTAAACCAACTTAAAGCCCTTGCGCTTGCCCACGGAGAGGGTGTCGCCCAGCTTGAGGGCGCCGGGATCGATGTTGTAGCTCTTGGGAGCCACGGCCTTGCCGTTGATCTTGACGCCGCCGCCGTCGATATCGCGACGAGCCTGGCCGGCGCTCGCCGAAAGACCCAGGTCCTTGAGCAGGCCAGCGAGGTAGATCTGGCCCTCGTCGTTGACGGTCAGCTCAACGTGTTTCTCGGGGAAGTCGGCAAGCTGGCCCTCCTTGAATACGCGGTCGAACTCGGCCTGAGCCTCGTCGCCGGCGCCGGCGCCGTGGTAGGTGTCGCACAGGTCGCGACCCAGAGCGCGCTTGAGCTCATAGGGATCGGCAGAGCCGTCGGCCAGAGCAGCGTCGATCTTGTCGACCTCGGCCGGGGTGAGCGAGCTGGCCAGACGATAGTACTTGCCGATCATCTCGTCGGGGATGGACATGGTCTTGCCGAACATATCCTTGGGCGCATCGGTCAGGCCGATGTAGTTGCCATAGGACTTGGACATCTTGCGCACGCCATCGGTGCCCTCGAGCAGCGGCATGGTGAGCGCGATCTGGGGCTCCATGCCCATCTTCTCCATGAGCTCACGGCCGGCGAGCAGGTTGAAGAGCTGATCGGTGCCGCCCATCTCCACGTCGGCCTTGATCTGCACGGAGTCAAAGGCCTGCATCACGGGATACAGGAACTCATGCAGGGCGATCGGCGTCTGAGACTGGTAGCGCTTGGTAAAGTCATCGCGCTCAAGAATGCGGGCGACGGTGAACTTGGAGCACACCTGCAGCAGACCGGCCAGATCCATCGAAAGGATCCAGTCACCGTTGTGCACGATGGTGGTCTTCTCGGGATCCAGGATCTTCATGGCCTGGCTCACGTAGGTCTCGGCGTTGGCCTCGATCTGCTCCTGCGAAAGCTGCGGACGGGTGGAATTCTTGCCCGAAGGGTCGCCAATCAACGCGGTACCGTTGCCGATGATGAGGGTGACGTTGTGGCCCAGGTCCTGGAACTGACGCATCTTGCGCAGCGGCACGGCGTGGCCCAGGTGCAGGTCGGGGCTGGTGGGGTCGACGCCGAGCTTGATGTTGAGGGGCTCGCCCTTCTCAAGCTTCTTGCGAAGGTCGGCCTCGGGAACGATCTGCGCGGCGCCCGAGGTGATGATACGCATTTGCTCGTCAACAGACAGCATTGGGTATCCTCCTTTTGCTATAGCACCCTCGCCGAAAACGGCGGTGCTGGAAGTCCATAAACTCTCTTATGATAACAAACTGACGCGACGCGGCACCTACGACAGGAAAATCCTCGTCCTGCCGCATGCGTCAATGGCAATTGGCAGGCGCATGCCGTCGCGCTCGACCAAATATCGTGTTTGCTGACGGCGCGAGCAGTCACGACAATGGACCTGTCCCGTCGCATCGGTGGCGCAGACGCCCTCGGCGGTCAGCAGGCAGTGCTCGCACACCATAAGCTCGGGACGGTCGGCGTCGACCGGACCCAAGACGCCGGGTTCAGCAGCCAGTTCGGCAATACGCTCCGCATCATTGCCGAGCAACTCGGCCGGCAAGTACACCCGCCCCGCACCGAGTCCGCGCAGCCAGGTAAGCGTGGCCCGATTCGCGCAGAACACCGGCGCCGCCACGTCAAACGTCACGCCCAGCTCGCGAGCGATCACCACCTGTCCCAGGTTGCGGCAGACGACGCGCCCGGCACGCTGCATCAGTGAGCGGGTCCGGTCAGCGTCACTCGCGCGGCACACCTCGTCAAGCACCACAACGGCGTCGGACAAATCGAGTTCTCCGCGCGGGTCGGCATCCATCAGCTGCCAAGCAAAAACCATGCGAGTGGGAACCGCGCACTCCACCAACTCCGTCGACGCACCGCCATCCACCGCAACGTCCTCAAAGGGCAGCACCTCAACGGCACGCGCAACGGGCGCAATCGCATCTGCCTCGGCCCGCATGCGCTCCAACACCGCCGCCGTCTGATCCAACACGCCGGCGCTGCGAATCAGGTACACCTCGCAGCCCGCGTCCACCTTACGCTTGCAATGCACGACGACGCGCTTCCCCGCTGCGGCATCCACCGGGCAGGACACCTGCGGCCAGCGCTTGGGCACATCGGGACGCGCGTCGACACCCGGATAGAACCGAATCTCGAGCGTGTCACCCGCCGCCACGGCGGCGTCGAGCTCAACGGTCACCTCTTCGTGGCCCACAGCGACCAAGCGTCCCACGCGCACGCCCTGGTTGATCGCGCGTTCAAAACTCATAAGCTC
>CABUTL010000206.1 GCA_902494375.1 uncultured Collinsella sp. | reverse complement strand
GGCAACAGGCCTTTTTAGCGGCTTCATTAACTGCATCAACTCGTTTGGCGTTCAGATGGACCCCAACGTTTTGACGATCGCGACCATTCTGATGAAAACTGCTTTTACCTTTCTGCCCGTGCTTATTGCATGGTCGGGCATGAAACAGTTTGGTGGTAGCCCCGTCATCGGCATCGTCCTTGGTCTCATGCTGGTGAACCCGCTTCTTCCTAACCCGAATGATGTGGTTAAGGGCACGGTTGAGGCAATCACTTTCCATCCGTTTGGTCTTGAGTGGAATGTTGTAGGTTATCAGGGCTCGGTGCTTCCCGCTCTTGTTGTTGCGTATATCGCCGCAAAGACCGAGAAGGCTCTTAAGAACGTTGTTCCGGATGTTCTGGATCTTATTATCACTCCGTTTACTACGATCCTCGTTGCCGGCTTGCTTGGCATGCTTGTTATTGGCCCCGTTTGCCAGACCGTGGAACACGCTGTTTTGGCTGCCGCTAAGTTCGTTATCGCGTTGCCGTTTGGTCTGGGCGGACTAATCCTTGGCGGAACGCAGCAGGCGATTGTGGTTACCGGTATGCACCACATCTTCCTTGCGCTCGAAACTGATTATCTTGCTACCACCGGTTTCAACCCCTTCAATGCCATGATTTCCGGTGGCATTATGGCCCAGGCTACCGCCGCCTTGGTTACCGGTCTTAAGGTAAAGAACCCTAAAAAGCGTGGCTTCTATATGGCCGCATCGCTGCCTGCATTCCTGGGCATTACCGAGCCGGCAATCTTTGGCGTGAACCTCAAGTTTGGCAAGCCGTTCCTGTTCGCTCTTTGCGGCGGTGCCTGCGCTGGTTGGTGTGGCGCAATGCTTCATGCTGCCAGCACCGGTATGGGCGTTGCTGCTATTCCTGGAATCGTTACCTACCTGTACAGCCAGCAGGCCATCATCAACTACTTTATCATCCATGGTGTTGGCATTGCGGTTTCCGGTCTGCTCACTTGGTTCTTCTTTGACCCTAACAAGGCCGAACAGGCTGAGCTTGAGAACTAGGTTTTGTTTGATTGAACTCAGATGGGTATATCGTTCATTTCATGAGGCTTTGATGGCTCATAACCAATGAAGCGTGCTTTCCCTGTACATACCCTTTTTAGATAAAGCGAGATGCCCGCAAGTCGCAGGCATCTCGCTTGTTGTATTTGCTATTATCAGTCGAGTCAACCTTAGGGTCGGGCGGCTTAGCTTTGTTCGCTACAAGTTCCGCACGCAAAGAAGAGCACTAAATGTGCTCTTCGTCTTGCGCAGGACTGTCCGCAGTAGCGAATAAAGCTAAGCCGACCGACCCCAGCTAAGATTAAAGGAGCTGATATGTGCGATTGCACAGATCATAAGGACGAGATCCCTGCCTACGACGCGCAGGCCATTGAGTCCAAGTGGATGAAGGCCTGGGAGGACTCCAACCTCTTTGCCGTCGACACCGACGACAGCAAGCCCAAGAAGTACGTGCTCGAGATGTTCCCGTATCCGTCGGGCGACCTGCACATGGGCCACGCTCGCAACTATACCATCGGCGACGCCATGGCCCGTCAGGCCCGCATGCGCGGCTACGACGTGCTGCATCCCATCGGCTTTGACGCCTTTGGCCTGCCCGCTGAGAACGCCGCCATCAAGCACAATACGCAGGCTGCCGCCTGGACGTATAAGAATATGGACCAGGCGCTCGCCACGATGAAGCGCATGGGCTTCTCCTACGATCTGGATCGCATGGTCAAGACCTGCAGCCCCGACTACTACCGCTGGGGCCAGTGGATCTTTGAGAAGATGTGGGAAAAGGGCCTGGTCTACCGCAAGAAGAACCCGGTTAATTGGTGCCCCACCTGCAAGACCGTTCTGGCCAACGAGCAGGTCACCGAGGGTAAGTGCTGGCGCTGCGGTACCGAGCCCGAGAAGCGCGACCTGGAGCAGTGGTACTACAAGATCACCGAGTACTCCCAGGAGCTGCTCGACGACCTGGAGAAGCTCCCCGGCTGGCCCGAGCGCGTCAAGCAGATGCAGGCCAACTGGATTGGCCGCTCCGAGGGCGCCGAGGTCGACTTTACCCTGTGCGACCAGGATGGCGAGCCCATCGAGGGCGACGAGGGCAAGATCACCGTCTTCACCACGCGTGCCGATACCCTGTTTGGCGTCTCTTTCTTTGTCCTGGCTCCCGAGTACGCTCGTCTGCACGAGCTCGTCGAGGGCACGGAGTACGAGGAGGCCGTCACCAAGATCGTCGAGGACTCCAAACATATCTCTGCCGTCGAGCGTGCCCAGGGCACCCTCGAGAAGCACGGTGCCTTTACCGGCCGCTACGTTGTGAACCCCGTCAACGGCGAGAAGGTCCCCGTGTGGGTTGCCGATTATGTCGTTGCCGACTACGGCACCGGCGCCGTCATGGCCGTTCCCTGCGGCGACCAGCGCGACTTTGAGTTTGCCCGCAAGTACGACCTGCCGATCGTGCCGATCATCCTGGACGATGACGATCGCGCTGCCGTCGAGGCCAGCGGCGAGACCATCGATACCTTCCATGCCGAGACCGTCGACTGGGATTGCGCCCACGCTGCCGAGGGCACGCTCGTCCAGTCCGGCAAGTACACCGGCATGCGCGGCGGCAAGCACTCCGAGGGCGAGGCTGCGATCGTGGCCGACCTCGAGGCCATGGGCTGTGGTCGTCGCAAGGTCGAGTTCCGTCTGCGCGACTGGCTCATTTCCCGTCAGCGCTATTGGGGCAACCCCATCCCGGCCATCCACTGCGAGCACTGCGGCATCGTGCCCGTGCCCGAGGATCAGCTGCCGGTGACGCTGCCCGAGAACCTGGACCTGGGCGCTGGCGAAACCCTTGCCGAGTGCAAGGAGTTCTACGAGACCACCTGCCCGGTCTGCGGCCGCCCGGCCAAGCGCGAGACCGATACCATGGACACCTTTACCTGCTCCAGCTGGTATTACCTGCGCTATACCGATCCGCACAACACTGAGCTGCCCTTCTCCCGTGAGGCCGCCGACCGTTGGATGCCCGTCGATAACTACATCGGCGGCATCGAGCACGCTATTTTGCACCTGCTCTACAGCCGCTTCTTTACCAAGGCACTGCGCGACCTGGGCCTTCTGAGCGTGGACGAGCCCTTCACCAACCTGCTGTGCCAGGGCATGGTCAAGGACGAGAACGGCGACACCATGTCCAAGTCCAAGGGCAATGTCGTGCCCCCGAGCTCGGTCATCGAGCCCTACGGTGCCGACACCAT
>CABUTL010000205.1 GCA_902494375.1 uncultured Collinsella sp. | reverse complement strand
GGTGCCGATAACGGTCAGGCCGCCGGCGGCAAGCACGCGCTCGCGCTCGGCCTTGCAGGTCTCCTTGGCCTCGGCGTTAAACTGCTCGAGCTGCTCGGGCGTCACGTCCTCCATGGTCAGGCCCTCGTACTCAAGGCGCTCGCGCACCAGCTCGTCGGGGTTGCCGCCCAGCAGGATGTCGGTACCACGACCGGCCATGTTGGTGGCGATGGTCACGGCGCCGTAGCGTCCGGCCTGGGCCACGATGTGGGCCTCGCGTTCATGGTGCTTGGCGTTGAGGACCTCGTGTGCGATGCCGCGCTTGGTAAGGGCGGCGGACAGCTTCTCGGAGCTCTCGATGGAGACGGTGCCCACCAGGACCGGTTGGCCCTTGGCGTGACGACGCTCAACGTCGTCGGCAACGGCGTTGTATTTAGCCTGAATGGTGCGGTACACCAGGTCCTCGTGGTCCACGCGCTGCACTGGCTTGTTGGAGGGGATGACCTCGACGGGCAGCTTGTAGATCTCGCGGAACTCAGCATCCTCGGTAAGTGCCGTGCCGGTCATGCCGGAGAGCTTGTCATACAGACGGAAGTAGTTCTGCAGGGTGATGGTGGCCAGGGTCTGGTTCTCCTCGCGTACGAGCACGCCCTCTTTGGCCTCAATGGCCTGGTGCAGGCCCTCGGAGTAACGGCGGCCTTCCATAATGCGGCCGGTGAACTCGTCGACGATCTTGACCTCGCCGTTGGTGACCACGTACTGCTTATCGCGGTGGAACATGTACTGGGCCTTCAGCGCTTGCTGCAGGTGGTTGACCAGCTGGCCGGAGAGATCGGCATAGATGTCATCGATACCCAGGCGGCGCTCGATTTTCTTAAGACCGCGCTCGGTGGCGGCGATGGTGTGCTTGGCCTCGTCCATGACGTAGTCGCCCGTGGGTTCAACGTCCTCGGTGGCGGTGAGCATGTCGTGCGACACGTCCTCACCGCGCTCCAAGCCGCGCACGGCACGCGCGAAGTCCTTGTAGGTGCTGGCGGACTTGGTACCGGCACCCGAGATGATGAGCGGCGTTCTGGCCTCATCGATCAGGATGGAGTCGACCTCGTCGACGATGGCGTAATGGTGGCCGCGCTGAACGCGCTGCTCGGGGCGGGTGACCATGTTGTCGCGCAGGTAGTCGAAACCGAACTCGGAGTTGGTGCCGTAGGTGACGTCTGCCTGGTAGGCCGGACGCTTGAGCTCGAGCGGCATGTTGTTCTGGAGCAGACCGACGGTCATTCCCAGGTACTTGTAGATGCGGCCCATCCACTCGGAGTCGCGCTTTGCCAGGTAATCGTTGACGGTAACGACATGCACGCCCTTGCCGGCGATAGCGTTGAGGTAGCCGGCCAAGGTGGAGACGAGCGTCTTGCCCTCGCCGGTCTTCATCTCGGCAATATGACCCTCATGAAGCGCCATGGCGCCGATGAGCTGTACGTCAAAGTGACGCATGCCCGTGATGCGCTTGGAAGCCTCGCGCACGGTGGCAAAAGCCTCGGGAAGCATGTCGTCGAGCGACTCGCCGTTGGCGTAGCGCTCACGGAACTTATCGGTCTGGGCGCGGAGCTCCTCCTCGGTCATCTTCTCAAACTGGGGCTCAAGACCGTTGATCTGGTCAACGATCTTGTAGTAGCGCTTCAGGTCCTTATCGGATCCAAAGGACAGCAGCTTTGACATGAATCCCATGTGGTTTTCCTTTTTGGCCATCGCCCACGCCGTGCAGCTGCGGACGAGTTAAACACAGATGATTGTACTTTAGCCAAACAAGGCGCGGCCTATACGGTCGAGCTCGACCGCCACGTAATAACTACGACCAACCTGCCACAATGGGACAGGTTAATTTTGGCAGGTCTATCTGGGCAAACGCCGCCTCTCCGCCATGTGGTGCCATGGGGACAGGTTAGTTTGCACTAATTTAAAAAGAAAAGGGCCGCGCACCCAAACGGATGCACGGCCCTTATGCCATGAATGCGAGTGTTTCCGCGGCGAGCTATTTACTCAGCAGCCTCGGTGGTCTCGGCCTCGGCAGCGGCCTCCTCGACGGGAGCCTCTGCGGGAGCCTCGGCGGCCTGCTTGGCAGCCTCCTCGGCAAACTTAGCGGCACGCTTGGCCTTCTCGGCAGCCTTAGCCTCAGCGGCGGCCTTGCGAGCGGCCTCGGCCTCAGCAGCCTTGGCAGCCTTGGCAGCCTTGGCCTCCTCGGCCTTCTTGAGCTGGGCGGCAGCGGCGCCACCGAACTTGTCGGCGAAGCGCTGGACGCGTCCACCGGTGTCGACGAACTTCTGCTGGCCGGTGTAGAACGGGTGGCACTCGTTGCAAAGCTCAACCTTCATCTCGGACACGGTAGCGTGCGTCTTGAAGGTGTTGCCGCAGGAGCACGTCACCGTGCACTCGACATACTGGGGATGGATACCCTGCTTCATGGTAGGACTCCTTATTGGTCAGGCGCTGGTTACCGATCAGCGCATAAGGCGTCTTGGTTTCCGACCAAGACAACAAACTCGGCTATGGTACCACGGCGCCGCGTGTCCCACAAAAGGTTCACGGTCTTTTCGGAACGACACGAATCTGACCCATCGAAACACATCTCCACCGTTCCTTCAACTGGGAAAATGCCGTCCCCGGGGCCTGAGAAGGGCCCCGGGGACGTTCGACTGACTGCGGGAACGGCCTTTCCGCTCAATGTGTTCGGCTGAGATCGGAAATCAACCAAACTGAACTAGGTTCAGTTGACATGGTTAAAAACGAGGGGCGACGCTTTTGCGTCACCCCTCGTCCCGGCCGGTTGCTTTAGTTGTACACACGGTAGTTACACTTGAACTGGGTTATGTGTCCATAGTTGGAGCGGTACCAACCCGACGTATAGCTGATTGCCTCTGCGCCTAGATAGTCGTAGCCCTTGTTGTAGCGAAGCTGACGGTAGGTCGTGTCGTACTCTGCTACGTAAAACGTGTCTCCAGAGAAGGCTTTGTACCGGTCCTTAACCGTCGAAGCCATGTACGCGGGTTCGACATCGCCTTTCTCCCCGTTGAGCGCATAGACGGGTGCCGCGATTCCGCATCAAGCCGTTGCCACGAGGATGGCGTAGACAGCCATGCGCGACGCATTGGACTTCAGCTGTTCAAATAGTTTCATGTCATTCACCTCCTTCGTATGTATCGAGGTATTCCTGCTTGAGCGTCTGCGAGGACGACTTGATCTTTTCCACGAGCGCGCCGGCCTCGATGAAGTAGAACGAGTTGGTAAGGTC
>CABUTL010000204.1 GCA_902494375.1 uncultured Collinsella sp. | reverse complement strand
TATAACTTGCTTTGCCGGCGCAGCCCTACTCGTGGGTATGGCCTACGTAGTCTTCATCGATCGTGATCTTGGCAATCGACTTGGGGTATTCCGACTCGACCCGTTGCGCCAACGCGTGTTTTACGTCTTCGGCACTCATCTGCAGATCCGAGGGGCGCACGCAGTCAAAGATCACGTTGGTGTGCGTAGGACCCGGCACACAGCGCAGATCGTGAATCGAAAGGCGGCTATCAATCTCTTGAGCCATAGCGTTGATGCGCAGGCGCATGCTCGCCACCTTGGGATCGTCGGTCACGATGGGGTCGTAATGGAGCGTGACAATCATGCCGTCTTCGTTCCTAAACGCCTGCTCGATGTTATCGAGCGTGTCGTGACTTTCCAGCGGGCTGGCCTCGGCTGCCATCTCGGCATGCGCACTTGCAAACTTCCTGCCCGGGCCGTAGTCGTGAACCATCAAATCGTGAACGCCCAAAACGCCGGGATAGCTCATGATCTTGTCTCGAATGTGCTTGACCAGCTTAGGATCGGGCGACTGACCCAAAAGCGGGCTCACCGTATCTTGAATAAGTTCAAAGCCGCTCCAGCCAATATAGGCGCCAACGGCAAGGCCGACCCATGCGTCAAGATTGATGTGCGTCACCTGCGAAACAATTGCGCACGCCAGCACGGCGCCCGTGGCAAGAACATCGTTCTTGGAATCCTGGGCAGTCGCATGCAGTGTCTCGGACTCGATACGGTCGCCAAGCTTTTGGTTGAGCGCCGCCATCCACAGCTTAACAACCATCGAAAGCGCCAGGACTGCCACCAGGGCAAGCGAGAACTCGACAGGTTCGGGGTGGATGATGCGCTCAAACGAGGACTTCACCAGTTCAAGGCCAATGAGAAGCACGAGCGCCGCCACGACAAGACCCGAGAGATACTCATAGCGACCGTGGCCGTAAGGATGCTCGGGGTCGGCCGGCTTGCTCGCCAGCTTAAAGCCCAGCACGCTCACGATATTCGAGCTGGCATCGGACAGGTTGTTCATGGCATCCGCCACAATCGAAACCGATCCCGAAACCACACCAATTGCGCCCTTCGCAGCACAAAGCGCAACATTGGCGAGAATACACACCACACCCGTCAACGTGCCCACGCGCGCACGGTCGCCCCGTGCACGTTTAACAATCCACTCGACCATCTTCATCAGCCCCCACGGTACTACCTATATATATCTATTGCTCAAACGGATTGTAGTGTAGCCACTTTGTCCTCCAGATACAAAAAGGCCGCGACCCACATGAGCCGCGGCCTTGGAATGTGTCATGCGGGGCTGTCCCTTTGTCGATCGATTTATGCGCTTGCTTCGGCCGCGCTCTTCGAGGTTTCGGGCAAATCGGCTTCGTCTTCTGCCGCCTGCCCCTTCGTCGGCACCACGCCAAAGCAGTAGCTCAGCGCCGCAGACACCGCAAATGCCACACCGCCGGCAGCACAGCACCACAGCAGGTTCGAGATGCCGCCCGTGGCAAAGCCAATGACCATAAGGACATTCGTCATGCCGATGGTATAGGCCGTAACGTGGCCCACGGCCGCAACAAGGCCTCCGACGGCGCCGCCAATGGCCATGCACGTCAGGCACCTGCCATATTTAAAGCCGCAACCGTACAGCGCCGGCTCGCTTACGCCACCAAGCACGCCCGAGATCGAATAGCCCAGCATGAGCGCCTTCTCGTCCTTATCCGCAACGCGAAGCGACGCGCCAAAGGGCATGCCCCAAACGGCGAACGTTGCCATCGTCGCGGCGATTAGGATGCACGAATCCGTTCCCACACTCATAAACTGCGCGTAGGCGAGCGATAGGACCACGTTGCTGACACCCGCGATCTTTAGAAACTCCCAGCCCGCGGCAAGCCCCATGAGCGTGAGCAGCGACACGATGCCACCGGAATTGCCAAGCATAAACATAAGCTGCCCCAACAGCATGCCCAGATAGCTGCCCGCCGGCGCCGTAATACACAGCGAAACCGGAACCATGACGAGCATGGTTGCAAACGGAACAAACGAAAACGCCACGGCCTTAGGGATAACGCGCTTAAAGAAACACTCCACTCGCCATAACACGGGCACCGAGATGAGAACCGGAATAACAGTCGTCGTGTAATCGTTGACCGGCGCAGGAAGCAGGCCATACACGGAAGTCATCGATGCCCCCGTCGTCGATGCGGCATCGACGAGCTTAAGCAGATCGGGCGCAATCAATACGCCGCCCAGCATCATGCCCAGCTGCTCCGAGCAACCGAGCTGGCGGGCGGCCGCCCAACCAAGATAAATGGGCAAAAAGTAGTAGCCGGCGTTATAGAGCCAACTGTAGAACAGGCGATAGATTTCGGAATCGGCAGACCACAGGCCCAGCATGCCTTCGCCCATAATGACGGCGACGGTGCGGAACAACGCCGCGCAGACAATAAACGGCAGCGCCGACATCATGCTTTTGGACAGATAGTCCACCACGGCCATGGCGTCTGATGAAACCGTCGTTGTAAACGAGGTGTTAGAAACTTGTGACATGGAACGCCTTTCCCAATGTGACATGCGGACTGTCCCTTTGTCACATCGTGCGATACTGACCGATTGCGCGGTACTTTTCGTAGCGGAGGTTTGTGAGGGTCTCGTCGTCGAGCCGCCCAAGCGTATCGAAGGCATCAAATGCCGAGGACATGACGGCATCGGCGATCTCCTCATGCGACAGGCCCCTATCGTCGACAATACCGTCGATGATGCCGAGCGCCAGCAGATCGGGGGCCGTGAGCTTAAGCGCCTCGGCGGCCTCATCCGCACGCTCCGTATCCTTCCATAGGATCGATGCGCAGGCCTCGGGGCTCACGACCGAATAGGCCGAGCTCGAGAGCATCAGGATGCGGTCGGCCACGGACAGCGCCAGCGCGCCACCAGAGCCGCCCTCGCCTGTCACCACCGAGACAATCGGCGTCTTGAGGCCGCTCATCTCCATGAGATTCTGGGCAATCGCCTCGCCCTGGCCGCGCTCCTCGGCACCGATGCCGCAAAACGCGCCCGAAGTATCGACCAGACACAGAACCGGTCGACCAAACTTTTCGGCCTGGCGCATAAGGCGACGCGCTTTGCGGTAGCCCTCGGGATGTGCCATACCAAAGTTGCGACGCATGCGTTCTTTGGTCGTGGTACCGCGCTCGACGGCGATAACCGTCACGGGTCGCCCGTCTTTCCAGCCAATGCCAGCCACCACGGCGGCGTCGTCGCCAAAGTAACGGTCGC
>CABUTL010000203.1 GCA_902494375.1 uncultured Collinsella sp. | reverse complement strand
TGTCGATGGCATGTCGCTGGCCGAGTTTTTGCACCGCGCGGACGGCCACTCACTTACCTTTGACGAGGCCGCGGCCATTGCCGATGCCCTGGGCCAGGCGCTCACCTTCGCCCACAGTAATGGCGTACTCCACCTGGACATTAAGCCCGCCAACGTGCTCATCGACCACTCGGGCAATGTAAAGCTCACCGACTTTGGCATGGCGCGGCTGTCGTCCGCCGGTGGCTTTGGCGGCTCACGCGGCGGCACCATCGGCTACATGCCGCCCGAGCAGCTCGATATCGAGACCGGCACGGTCGACGAGCGCGCCGATGTCTTTGCCCTCGCCTGTGTGATCTACGAGGGCCTGTGCGGCAGCGCTCCTTTTATGGCGGCCACGCCCGCCGACTCGCTCGGCCGCATCATCGGCGGCGCCACCTATCCCAGCGAGCTGATACCACACTTTCCCCCGGGAGCCGAGGCCGCGCTCATGAGCGCGCTCTCCCCCATGCCGCAGGACCGCCCCAACAGCATCGAGGCATTTTGCGACCAGCTCCTTGCCGGTCTGGGCAGCGTGCGCGAAGGCCGTCGCAGCCTGGAGCAAATGGTTGGCGAACTTTCGGATGACGAGCAGGAGCTCGACGATATCGAGCCGTCGCACTACGAGGACGACACCATCGAAGTCGACCCCGCACTCGGCTGGGCAGGCACGCGCTGGAGCCATGCGCGCGACTACGCCATGCACGCTATCTCGGCGCTAACGTGCGGCGCCTTTAGCTTTTTGCTGATGCAGACGGCCGGCGTCGCGGCGCTTCCCGGCCTGGTCATTGCGGCTATCGCGATCGGAGCGGCGGCCGGCCTGGCCCCCCAGATTGGCTCGGCCATCTCGGCTGTGGGCTTTTTGGTGCTCATGGCAAACGCCACCATGCAGGCACAGGGCATCCTGTCGATGTTGCCCGTCGCGGTGATCTTTGCCGCCGCCATGTCCGGTTGGTGGATCGCCTGGGGTCGCACCGAGGCTGCCGCGAGCGCCGCACTCACCTGTGCACTCGCGCTTGGCTGTCTGACCGGCAATACCTTCCTGGCAGCTGGGGTCACCGCCGGCGTCGCGTCATTTTGGCTCGGCCCGGCAAGCGCCGCCGCGGCAACGGGCATGGGCGCACTTTTTGCCCGTCTGGCCACGGTCGCGCTTTCAGCCGGAGGCGTGCTGGGGCTCGGTAACGTTGCCGCAGCGCTGGGAGACCCACTCCTTTGGGCTGCCTTTGTGCTGGTAGCGGCAACTGCCGCGGCGTCATCTGCGCTGCTCAACGCCCATGCCAAGCGTGCCGATCAGGGCTCAAACCTTGCCGTAATCGCCGCCATCGCTGTCGCCGGCATCGGCTGCGCAGCGGCGTCCTGTCTTGCACACCATATGGAAATTGCCAGCCTTGCGGCCGCGGTCGTCGTCAAGGCGGCGGTTGCGGGAACCCTATCCTCTATAATCGTTGGGATATGCCTATATTTGCTCGGATACCAAAGAACCTATACGGAGAGTGATCTTTCGTGAACTTCCTGAACATCTTCGAGGACCACGTGGCCGGCATCTTCGGTGCCACCCGTGCCCCGTTCTCCTTTAAGAAGCTTGCCAAGCAGGCCGCTCGCGACATGGAGGATCAGACTCTGGTGATCAACGGCGTCAACACCGCGCCGGCACTCTATACCATCCTGATCGCCGCCGACGACGATCCCATGCTCGCCCCGTTCTACCCCGAGCTTTCGCGCGAAGTCCGCGAGTTTGTGAAGGCACAGGCCGAAAAGCGCCGCTATGTGTTTGTCGGCGAGCCCCTCGTTCGCTTTATGATCGATCCGCAGCTGCGCGCCGGCAAGTTCTCGGTCTTTGCCGAGAACGTCGATGCCCCCACGCTCGGCCGCCTGTACGAAGAAGAGCGCGCCTATCAAAACGGTCTGGGCCAAAACAACTCCGCGGCAAGCCGTGCCGCCAGCGCCCCGCGCGCCGGCCAGCAGCAGTTTGCTGCCCCGCAGCAGCAGCGCCCCGCCGCCATGCCCCAGCAGCAGCCGACGCCTCGCGCCGCCGCTCCCGACCCGCTTGCCGTGGCAGACCCCTTCGCGCCTAGCGTCCCCGACCCCGCCGCAGCACCCATCCCGGTGCCGCAGACCGTCTCGCGCGACGCGCTTGCCGGCATGGGCGGAGCCGCCGCGACCGGTGCCGCCGTGGGCCTAGGCGCCGCAGCCGGCATCGCCTCCAACATGGCGAGCACTCGCGCCCCGCAGCGCCCGCTCGCCCAGCTCGTCGACGTCGTGAGCGGCGAGAGCCATAGCATCACCTCCGCACAGGTGACTATCGGTCGCGAGCGCTCGGTTTCCGATATTGCCCTGCGCGACCCCAACGTGTCGCGCCGCCACGCCCAGCTCACCTTTACGGGCTCGGATTGGTCGATCGAGGACCTCAATTCCACCAACGGCACGCTCGTCAACAACCGCCGCATTACGCGCTGCCCGCTGCGCAACGGCGATCTGCTGACGTTTGGCCTGAGCACCTTTGAATTTAGGGGATAGTCGCTTATGAACATCGATATCGTCCTTTTTGCAGGCCGCATCGTCCTGGTCGCCCTGCTCTACATCTTCCTGTTCGCCGTCATGAAAACCGGCGTGGGACTCGTACGCGGCCAGCGCCGTGACTCCGCTATCTGGACGATCGATGTGGACAAGGGTCCGCGCGGCATCCGTGGCATCCATGTAGACATGCTCGGCCCCGTCATCGTAGGCCGCTCGCCGTCCTCGGACATCTGCATCAACGAACCGTTTGTCTCGGCCTCGCACGCACGCTTTTCGCTGCAGGGCCCGGCACTCATTATCGAAGACCTCAACTCGCTGAACGGCACGCTCGTTAACGGCCGTCAGCTGGTGGAGCCCGCAACGCTGCGCGAGGGTGACGAGGTCCAGATTGGCGACGTGGTCATGAAGGTGAACCGTCGATGATCGACGAGGAGAACAAGTCCGCAGCCATGCCCGAGACGCCGACTGCCCCCGCAGCCGCGCCGGCTCATGCCGCTCCGGCGCGCCCTGCGACCGTGGAGCCCGAGGACACCGTGTTCTCCCTGCCTCTTTCGCATGTAACTCAAGAATATCCGGCACTCGCCGATGACGAGGACGCCGACACCGAGCGGCTCGATGCCCCCATCGGCGCGCACGCTGCCGAGCAGCCCGCGGAACCGGAGACAACGCCCGCACCGGCTCACTTTGCCGAGCCCGTCGCCGAGGCGATTAACGAGAGCGCTGCCGTGTTTGCAGCCCCCGAG
>CABUTL010000202.1 GCA_902494375.1 uncultured Collinsella sp. | reverse complement strand
GCCCGCGCGCAGGGCGGCGCGGACGACCCGTCGCTGTACTTTGATTTCCGCCCCGGCATAGACGAAGAGCCCTGCTTGCAGATTTGATTTTCGGGAGGTTTCTTTTCGTGCGTACAAACATTCGGCCTTTCCTTCGGTTCGCCGCGTTTTTTCTCGTGCTCGCGCTGGCGGTCGCCCTCGCGAACACCTGCCTGATTCAGACGGATACCTTCGTCGCGCTGATGATGGACGAGCTGAAAAACAGCCGGGATATCGAGCTGGCGGTCGTGCTTCTGGGGTTCATCGGATTCATCGGCGAGCGAGCAGTAGTAACACTCCATCGAGAGATGGAAATCGGGGTAGTCATACTCAACGGTGTAAAAATCGCGCAGGTTGGTGACTTTTACCCGCAGCTCTTCCATGAGTTCGCGGCGTACGGCGTCCTCGGGCGTCTCGCCGCGCATGAGCTTGCCGCCGGGGAACTCCCAAAGTCCCTGCATGTCGCCATAGCCGCGCTGCACGGCAAGCAGCTCGTCAGATCCTTCCTTGCGAATGATCCCAGCGGCAACATGAACAGTCTTCAACAGGAGTCCTCTCTCAACATCAACACGTGACAGGCTAGCTACCCGTACCTTACACAACGGTAAGGCAAGCGTAAGCCATATCGATGGTAGCCGACTCGTCTTCTTGCGACTATAGATGCCGTAGACTAATCGCAAGAAAGGACTCGGTATGCAAACCACGCACATGGCGACCCCGGTACTGGAGGTCGCACATCTCGAAAAGGTATATGGAGCGCTGGGCAACGTGACCCGCGCGCTCAACGACGTCAGCTTTACCGTCAACCGCGGGGAATTCGTGGGCATCATGGGCGCTTCGGGCTCGGGCAAGTCGACGTTGCTCAACTGCGTCTCGACCATCGATAGCGCCACAAGTGGCACGATCCGCATCAACGGGCAGGACGTAACACGCATGAAGCAGGCCAAGCTTTCGCAGTTCCGCCGCGAGGAGCTCGGCTTTATCTTCCAGGACTCCAACCTGCTCGATACGCTCACGGCACGCGAGAACATCGCCCTGCCGCTCACCATCGCCCGCACAAACTCGGCAGAGATCTCGACCCGCGTGCAGGATGTGGCAGCGCGCCTGTCCATCAGCCAGGTGCTCGACAAGTATCCCTACCAGATGTCCGGCGGTCAGCAGCAGCGCGTTGCCGCGGCTCGCGCGCTCGTCACCGACCCCACCATGATCATGGCCGACGAGCCCACCGGCGCCCTCGATTCCAAGAGCGCCCGCCTGCTGCTCGAGAGCCTGGAGTCCCTCAATCGCCGCCTGCGCGCCACCGTGCTCATGGTCACGCACGACAGCTTTGCCGCCAGCTACACGAGCCGTGTGCTGTTTATTCGCGACGGCAAGATCTTCACCGAGCTGCGCCGCGGCGACATCGACCGCCGAGAGTTCTTCGACCGCATTATGGAGGTCGTTGCCATGATGGGCGGTGAGGGCTCCGATGCTCTGTAAACTCGCTTGGGGCAACGTCCGCCGCGCCGGCCGCGACTACCTCGTCTACCTTTTGACGCTCACCCTGGGCGTCACGGTCTTCTATGCCTTTAACACCATCTCGATGCAGGTCGACATCGCCGGCATCGATGAAAAGGGCTTGGCACAGGTTATGGGCAGCATGCTCGGCGACCTGACGTACTTTTTGGCCGGTGTCATGGCCTTTTTGATGGTGTATGCCAATAACTTCATCATGAAACGCCGCAAGAAGGAGTTTGGCCTGTACCAGGTGCTCGGCATGGGGCGCGGGCGCGTCGCCACGATCATGGCGCTCGAGACGGTGATCGTCTCGGTCGGCGCCTTTGTCGCCGGCATTGTGCTGGGCGTGGGACTCTCCCAGCTCATGACGTTCTTTACGGCCTCGCTCTTTAAGACACAGATCGCCAATTTCCACTTCTTTTTCTCGGTGCATGCGTTCAGCCTGACCCTTGCCTGCATGCTCGTGATGTTTGTGCTCACGCTACTGCTGAACCTTCGCGCCGTGCGTCGTACCAAACTCATCGAGCTTATGGGTGCCGAGCGTCGCAACGAGAGCATCAAGACACGCAACCCCTGGATCGCGATTGCCATTTTTGCCGTGGGCGTGGTGCTTGTGGGCGTGGCCTATTACCGTCTGCTACGTGATGGGTTCCCGCTAACCGCGACGGACAGCAAGCTGCAAGAGGCCATGAACCAGTTTGGTATTACGACCGCTATGGTTACCGTGGGCACTTTTGCCCTGTTCTGGGGACTCTCGGGCATGCTCATTAAGCTGCTGCAGAGCCTGCGCGGCGTGTATTGGCGCGGCCTCAACATGTTTACCGTGCGCCAGCTTGCGGCCAAGGTCAACACGGTGTGCTTTTCGATGGGCGTCATCGCGATGCTTCTGTTTTTGGCCATCACCTCGGTGACGTGCGGTATGTCGATTGCCAACGTGATGAACGAAAACCTGGAGCGCTATAATCCGGCCGACATGTCGCAGACGTATATCTATTACACGCCCGATACGCTCGACTTCTACAAAGAGTCTTTCAATCCGTCTGAGGCCGATCGAATGGTGCTGGCCGATAGTACGGTCGATTTGTACTCCGCATGGCACGGCGATCGTATCGATCACGATAACGTTGCAGACGGTATTAAGGGCAAGTCGGCGGACAACAACGACGAGACCGGCAAGAAGGTCGATATCTCCGATGTTGCCGGTGAGCATGTGCAGATCGATTCGTATCGGAGTTACCCGCTTGGCGGCTCGAATCCTTCGGTGACTCCAAGTGAGATGTGCAAGATCATGGGCGAAAAGCTTCCCAAGGCGTTCGGGGGTAGCAATGCCGATGCGATGGGTCTGTTTGTGACGCCGGCAAGTCAGTACAACAAGCTGCGCCAGATGATGGGCGAGGAGCCGGTGCACATCGGTCACGACCAGTATCTGCTCACGTGTGATATGGGCGGCGAGCTGGTCGACCTGTACACCAAGTATATGGCTGGCGGCCATGCCCTTACCTTGGGCGGGCATACGCTCAAGCCCGCAGCCGATAAGTCGGACGAAGATACGGCGGCCATCGCCAACTCGGCGATGGGTAGTAATCCGGGCACCGTCGTCGTTGCCGACGAGCTGTTGTCCCAACTTAATCTGCAGCCGTATTCCAGTAGCCTGCTCGTTAACTACAAACAGGGGATGGATACAACCGAGGCAGACGAGAGCATTAAATACACTGTGCTCGACAATCTGCTCGTTGACGGCAAGGAGTCGGGGTCGTGGGGAACCTTCAT
>CABUTL010000201.1 GCA_902494375.1 uncultured Collinsella sp. | reverse complement strand
GTTCTGCACCACGTACACGCCGTTGGGATATGGCTCTACTAGGCGATGCCCGGTGATGGGGTCCATATTCTGCTGCTGCACGTTAAAGCTGCGTGCGTAGTTGAGCTTGTCGGCGGCAAGGTCGTCCCAGCTGGGCAGCAGGTCGTAGTCGTAGACCTCGTCGAGCGAGCTGGTGCGGTAGACGGTGCCATTGATATAGGTAATCTGATCGATGGGCAGCCCCGCGTCGAGCGCGTCGGCGATCTCGACGATCGCGTGCTCGCCCATGCCGTAGATGAGGATGTCGGCGCCCGAGTCGAGCAGTACCGAGCGCTTGAGCTTGTCCTGCCAGTAGTCGTAGTGGGCCAGGCGACGCAGGCTCGCCTCGATGCCGCCGATGATGATGGGGGCGTCCTTAAACGTCTGGCGGATGAGGTTGCCGTAGACTGTGACGGCACGATTGGGGCGGTGACCTTCCTCGCCGCCGGGCGTGTAGGCATCGGTGTGGCGGCGGTGCTTGGTCACCGAATAGTGGTTGACCATGGAGTCCATGTTGCCGGCGCTGACCAAAAAGCCCAGGCGCGGCTCACCGAGCACGCTGATGCTGGCGGGATCAGTCCAGTCGGGCTGGCAGATGATGCCCACCTTGTAACCGTGCGCGTCGAGTACGCGGCTGACGATGGCCATGCCAAAGCTGGGGTGGTCCACGTAGGCGTCGCCGCAGATGTAGACAAAGTCGCACTGGTCCCAGCCGCGCGCATCCATGTCGGCGCGGCAGACGGGGAGGAACTTGTCGCGGCCCGGGCGCCAGGGACGGGCGGGCGCTGCAGAGGCATGCGTGGGTCGCGAGCCTTGCGCCTTACCGCCGCGCTTTTGCTGCTGGCCCTGTTTGCCCTGCTGACTGCGCTGGTTGTTCTGAGCGTGCTGAGGCTTTTTTGCCACGATCCCTCCCGATGTTTGTATGCTGCACGTAATTGTAACCAGTCTTTTTGGGACGGGGCTAAAAAGACTGGTGGAGTACATGAGCTGGCGGATCGGCGCGTCGATGCGGGTGTCGTTTGTTTCCAGACTGTGTATCTGCGCGCTGGAGAACCCGTCTCGCGCACACGCCATGTTGTCAATGGGTTACAGTATGAACGGCGGCTATGCTTCCGCCAACGCACGAGAGGGTCGTCAACAAGGAGGATGCACGGCGATGCAGCGTGCCAAACAGATATCGGAGTCTATTGAGCTGGGCATCATCTTGGCGCTTGCCGGTGGCTTTATGGACGTTTATTCGTACATTGGGCGCGACCATGTTTTTGCCAACGCGCAGACGGGCAACATCTTGCTGGTGGGTGTGAGCATCTCGGAGGGCAATTGGGCACTTGCGGAGCGCTACTTCTTCCCTGTGGTCTCGTTTGCCGTGGGCATTATGCTTGCCGACCTGGTACACGAACGGTTTGGCAGCGTGATTCACTGGCGCCAGGTGACGGTGTTCTTTGAAGCCGTCATCTTGCTGGGCGTGAGCTTTATCCCCGGTGGCGGTTACAACCTGCTCGCCAACTGCCTCACTTCGTTTGCCTGCGGTATGCAGGTCGAGAGCTTCCGCAAGATCCACGGTCACGGCATCGCTACGACCATGTGTATCGGCAACTTGCGCAACGCGCTGCAAAACGTGGACGATTACATCATCACCCACAGGCGTGGCTTTTTGGAAAACGGCCTGCTGTACTTTGGCGTGATCTTTACCTTTGTGTTTGGCGCCGTGTTGGGCAACTGGTGTATTGAGCGCATGGGCCTGCACGCCATCGTCGTGGCGAGCTTGCTGCTGTTTGTCGCGTTTGCCATCATGTTCATCGACCGCGAGCGCGACTTGCGCTTACGCTGGAAGGTTGCGGCCGAGGCTTGGAAAGAGGGCTGCCGAAAGTAACCGAATGCGGCAAAGGGGCTGTCCCTTTGCCGCAATATTTTTCATCATCTGTTGAAACGCTTTAACAATTTTGACGTTCTCACGCGTTTTTCGTTTCAAAAGCGTTAGGATGGGACTCATAGCGTGGGGCGTAATAGGTGCCCCGCACACGATGGGAGGCTATCAATGGCTAATCGTTTCGTTCTCAACACCATTTCTTATCATGGTTCCGGCGCCATCAAGGAGATCCCCGGCGAGCTCCAGCGTCGCGGCTACAAGAAGATCTTCGTCTGCTCCGACCCCGATCTGGTCAAGTTTGGCGTTACCGCCAAGGTGACCGACGAGCTCGACGCCGCCGGCATCGCTTGGAGCCTCTACTCCGAGATCAAGCCCAACCCCACCATCCAGAACGTCAAGGACGGCGTCGAGGCCTTCAAGGCCGCCGAGGCTGACGCTATCGTGACCATCGGTGGCGGCTCCTCCATGGACACCGCCAAGGCCATCGGCATTATTATCAACAACCCCGAGTTCGCCGATGTCCGTAGCCTCGAGGGCGTTGCTCCCACCAAGAACCATGCCGTGTTCACTATCGCCGTGCCGACGACCGCCGGTACTGCTGCCGAGGTGACCATCAACTACGTCATCACCGACCCCGAGAAGGTCCGCAAGTTCGTGTGCGTCGACACCAACGATGCCCCCGAGGTTGCTGTCGTCGATCCCGACATGATGGCTTCCATGCCCGCCGGCCTGACCGCTTCCACTGGTATGGACGCACTGACCCACGCCATCGAGGGCTACACCACCAAGGGCGCCTGGGAGCTTTCCGACATGTTCCACTTTGAGGCCATTAAGCTGATCAGCGAGAACCTGCGCGACTCCGTCGCCGAGGCCAAGTCCGGTCAGCCCGGCTCCGGCCGCGAGGGCATGGCTCTTGGCCAGTATGTCGCCGGCATGGGCTTCTCCAACGTTGGCCTGGGCATCGACCACGCCATGGCTCACACCCTGTCCGCTCACTACGACACCCCGCACGGCGTCGCCTGCGCCATGCTGCTGCCGATCGCCATGGAGTTCAACAAGCCGGTTTGCGCCGAGCGCCTGGCCAAGGTTGCCGTTGCCATGGGCGTTGACACCACGGGCATGAGCACCGACGAGGCCGCCGACGCCGCCATCGCCGCCGTCAAGCAGCTCTCCGCCGACGTGAACATCCCGCACGTCTGCGAGGCCATGAAGGCTGACGAGATCGAGGTCCTGGCCAAGGACGCCATGGCCGACGCCTGCTTCCCGGGTAACCCGCGCGAGGCGACGCTCGACGACGTCATCGAGCTCTTCAAGAAGATCTGCCCGGCTGCCTAGCCCAGTTTGGTGGCCCTTCGCCCGTAGGCGTATGGTCTTTTGACTTGCCGCTGGCCCCGCCG
>CABUTL010000200.1 GCA_902494375.1 uncultured Collinsella sp. | reverse complement strand
GGCGACGTCGCTCCCGTCATGACCGCGAGCCCCACGCCCAAGCTGGCGACCGACGCTCAGATCCCCACGTTTAAGGCACTGGCCGACGCCGTCCACAAGCACGGCGCCAAGGTCGCGCTGCAGCTGTTCCACCCCGAGTACGACGTGCCCGGCGTCGGCCGCATGGTCATGGGCTCCATGGCTGCCGCCAAGGCCGCGCAGGAGGCCAAGGCCGCCGGCGACGAGGAGACCTTTGCCGCCAAGATGGCCGAGTCCAACGAGATCCGCAACCAGGCCTACGCCAAGCTGCATCACGACATGCAGCACTTTGTGAACGAGGCGAGCGTAGAGCAGCTCACCCAGATTAAGGAGGCCATCGCCGCCTCGGCCGCCCGCGCGCAGCAGGCCGGGATCGACGCCATCGAGGTCCACGGCGACCGCCTGGTGGGTTCGCTGTGCTCGGCCATCCTCAACCAGCGCACCGACGAGTACGGTGGGTCGTTCGAGAACCGCGTCCGCTACGCGCTCGAGGTCGTCGCCGCCATTAAGGAGGCCGCGCCGGAGCTGATGGTGGAGTACAAGCTCCCCGTGATCATGGAGAACCCCGACGGCACGCCGCGCGGCAAGGGCGGCCTGCTGCCCGACGAGGCCTGCGAGTTTGCCAAGCTGCTCGAGGGCGCCGGCATCGATATGATCCAGGTTGCACAGGCCAACCACACCGGCAACATGGGCGACACCATTCCGCCCATGGGGGCCATGCCCTACAACTGGACGCTGCCCGTGGCCGAGCGCGTCAAGGCCCTGGTCTCCGTGCCGGTGGCAACCGTCGGTCGTGTTGTCTCGGTCGAGGCCGGCGAGAAGATTCTGGAAGACGGCGCCGCCGACATCATCGCCTATGGCCGCTCGCTCATGTGCGACCCCGACATTGCGCTGAAGGCCGCCACGGGCGAGCCCATCCGCGAGTGCCTCAACTGCAACAAGGGCTGCGTCGACGCGATCCAAAACCGCCAGTACATCTCGTGCGTGCTCAATGCCGAGAACGGTGACGAGGCGACCATCGCCATCAAACCGGGCGAGGGCGACAAGAAGATCGCCGTGGTGGGCGGCGGTATTGCCGGTCTGGAGGCCGCGCGCGTGGCGGCCAAGCGCGGCTACGACGTGACCATCTACGAGGCGAGCGATCACTTGGGCGGCCAGATTGTGCTGGCGGCTGCGCCTCCGCGCAAGGACGAGATCATGCGCTCGGTCGAGTACTACGAGAAGATTCTGCCCGGCCTGGGCGTGAAGGTTGAGCTCAACCATGCCGCTACCGCTGAGGACCTCAACGCCGCTGACGCCGCGATTGTGGCCGTGGGCGCGCACGACGTGGTCATCCCCGTTCCGGGCGCCGATTCGGACAAGGTCGTCTCGAGCTGGGATGTGCTGGCCGGCAAGGTGGAGCTCAGCGGCCGCGTCGCCGTCATTGGCGGTGGCCTGGTGGGCACCGAGACTGCCGAGTACCTGCTGCAGCACGGCTGCGAGGTGGCGATCGTGGAGATGCTCGACAAGATTGCCGCGGGCGAGTCCGAGACCATTCTGCCGCTGATTATGAGCGACTTTGCAGAGCACAACGTTGAGCAGCATGTTAAGACCCGCCTGACTGCCATTACCGACGAGGGCGTGGAGGCTGTTCGTACCACCGAGGACGGCTCCGAGGAGCCGGTGAAGATCGCCTGCGATTACGTGGTGATGGCCGCGGGCTCCAAGGCCAACGCGTTTGACCTGGACGGCGTGACGGTGCCCGTGACCTGCGTGGGCGACTGTTCGGGCGAGCGCACCGCCGACATTGCGAGCGCCATTCGCACGGCGTATCACGCGGCCAACGAGCTGTAGTTGAACATCGCGGCCAGGCGGGGCGGTAGCACGGATCCGTTTCGCCCGGCTGTGTCCCGTCGGGTGTCAATCGGTGCGGGGCCTGCAAGCGCAGCAGGTCCCGCCCTTTTGTTTTGCTCCGGTGGATGGCAATGCGCGGTAATCATGAGGAGTGAGGACGTCTACTGCCTTGCAGATCACTCAAAATTATTGGGGGAGGGGTTAATAACTATATCCTCTATGCCAAAGGACATAAAGAGATGTCAATTTTGTTGACAAGCGAATGACGATTAGCTGCGAGCCAGCTACCAGCGTAAATAATCGATAAAGAAATGTCGTAAATTGGTGCCAAATGCCCAGATAACACCGCGTCTATTTTAATTAACTGCTTTGAGCAAACAGTAAAATGCTACTATCTAACTTGCACGTAAGAAAGCAGATTAACGGTTAAGGCTAAGAAGTGGCAGGTATGTCGGAAGCAACTAGGACTCGCACGCATGCGCCCGAGGTTAGGCAGCGCGCCGTCGAGATCCTCCAAGAGGGGGTCGGTCATCGCGACCTTGCCGCGGAGCTTGGCATTCCCCAGGCCACGGCTCGTCAGTGGGCCCGCGCATATGCCGTGGGCGGTGCCGACGCCGTTCTCAACGCCGGTTCGCATCATCACACCTATTCGTACGACGTCAAGCTCGCCGTGGTTAAGGATCGCTTGGAAAACGGCTTAACGGTTCGCGAGGCCATGATCAAGCACAAGATTCCCAGCGAGTCTTCAGTCAAGGCTTGGTGCCGCCAGTATCGCGAGAGCGGTGAGTCCGCACTGGTTGATAAGCCGCGCGGTCGCAAGCCGCGCGTTAAAAAGATGGAATAGCAAACGGGATGGTGCGCCCACAGGGGCGCATTTTTCTTGCCGCGCCTCTGCTCCAAGGCGGACGTGCCCTTACCCCGTACGCCTAAAACTCCCCAGTTGACCGAAAACCTGCCGCCGCTACTCCTCAATTGAGCTATAACGTTAAACAATTGCAGCGTTTTGCATGGGGGAGTGATGGTATGACGCTACTGTATTTCCTTACCCTGTTTCCGCTGGTACCGGCGCTGGGCATGCTGCTCGCGCGCGGTGACCGCGCCCGCGATGCGGTGGGGCTCATAGGCGCCGGCATTATTATGGCGATGACAGTTGTAGTCGCCGTCATGTTTTTTGGTACGGGTCCGCAGAGCTTTGAGGTTGCCCCCGGCACCTTGAGTACGCTCTCGATCATCTGCTCCGCCATCGATGTTGTTCTGTGTGCCGTCATCCTGTACAACGCGTACAAATATAGGAACGCGCTCACCACGGTGCTCGGCATAGTCCAGCTGGTGGGCTCGCTCGCCTTTGCAGCCATGACGCTGCCCGCGGCCGAAGCCGTCACGGCGACACCGCTCTACCTGGACTACATGAGCGTGATCATGGTCCTCGCCGTTGGCATT
>CABUTL010000199.1 GCA_902494375.1 uncultured Collinsella sp. | reverse complement strand
GGTTTCGCCTGTTCACAACCCAGTCCCAGCTCACGGCCATCACGCTGTCGTCCACGGACACCTTGTAGGACGTCTTCACGTAGTTCCTCTGCCTGTAGCGTGTCTGCTCACGGCACGTGACAAACTGGAACGCGTGCGCGTCGTCGAGTGTCTCGGCGTATTGCCGCTCCCGGCGCTTCCGCAGGCTGCAGGTCTTCAGGTATTCCTCCTGCTGTGCCTTCCACTCCTGGATGTAGGAGCGCTCCGCGACTATCTTTTCCCAGTTGGCGGGCTCGAGCATAAAGCGATCTATCAGGTCGTCGATCTTCACGTTGCGTCTGCCGGAGACATCGAACCGCTCGACGAAGTATGGGTAGTGAAAGGGATTCGCCAGGACTCTTCGCACCAGAGAGACGACGCAGCAGATGAGAACAATCGAGACAACGGCCGCAACGATGTAGGGAAGCAGATCGACGCCGACGAGATTTCCCCATTTATCGACATGATAGTAAGTAAACAAGATGGCTCCCATTCGCTCGTATTGGCATCAGATGATAGACCAACGCGAGCACTCGCCCTTTTACCACCCCGCCCAGACACAACCACGCAACCCCCACACCATGTTCGCTTTACAAAACCAAACGTTCGTTCGATACTGGTAGAAGCAAAACACGAACACATGTACTGGGGTAGGGCATATGATCATGAAGAAGCACTCCCTCGCGGGCACCTGCGGCATCCCCACGGAGGACCGCCGCATCTACATCCCGGTGGACGTCAACGGGACCGACGACCCCGACCGCGGCCCGTCCGACCCGGTCACCATCCACTGGCCCGACGGCCGCTCCTGGCAGGTCGAGTCCATCTACTTCCGCTCCGAGTTCGGCCGCGCCCTCTTCGGCAATCTCTGCGTGCGCTACGACGTCTGCATCGCAAAGCAGCGCAAGACGGTCTGGTGGGAGCACGGCGACTGGTTCGTCGAGCGTGGCAGCGGCATGGCGGTGACGCCCGCGTGACAGATCACACCAAGGACTTCGGCGGCGGCATCACGGTGCGCGCCCGCGGCGACAGGCCAGGCCGGCGCGTCCACAAGCAGTACGTCGACGTCTACGCCCGCGCAAACGCCGACGGGACCATGGTCCCCATCCGCGTCTGCTGGCCGGACGGGCGCTGCTTCACCATCGATCAGATCCTCGAGATCGAGCCCTTCGGGGCCATCGTGCAGAACGCCCAGACGGCCACCTACACCGTTCGCTTCGGCCAGTGGCGCACCCAGCTCATGCTCGAGCACTACCACGAGGAGGACGACATCCACGGGGCCGAGGACCACCTGCGCTGGTGGGTCTGGGCGTTCGACAACACCCTCACCAAGAACGACGTGGGGGTGTAGGCCCGTCGCCGGAACGTAAACGTCGTACGTCAAAAAGCCTCTGTCCTCCGAATGTCCCGTTCAAAAAAGTGACGAGCGCTCGTCAGGGTCAAAATGCTGCATATCAAAATCGCTCAAGCAATCGGCTACAATGCGAAGTGGCGGGCAACGCATACGCGGTGCCCTTTCGCTTTAAGACCTCTTTGCGTGCTTTCCGGGCTACTTGGGGGTCTTTTTATCATGTCGCAGAGCAACCGCCAAACGTCAAAAACGTCCGCTAGGCGTAAGGCCATCAAGGCGCTCGTCGGAGTCGAAAGGTTTTCCTGTAATGCACGACACGAGATTGTCGGCAAAGCGCTCGACTTGGGCTGCGACGTACTCGACGATCCTCTCCGGATCCTGGAGGTCGCCGCGGGATGCCGTGAGGAGCGTCGCCGCGAGCCCGCGCATCTCGTAGCTGATATCGAAGATCTGGTTCTGCTCGGCTTCTGTCATGGATGCCCCTTTCCGGAAACGATGCGTAATCCATATTCTCCCCTTCGGGCCCGCCGCCGGCGGGCCCTTTTGCTGCCGCCGGTATCCGGCATGCGCCGCCGTATGGCCACGGCTCCGCGGCCGGGTGGCACCTCCGCTACGCCGCGTCAAGGGGGCCCATGAGACCCCGCACAAACCTCCGCTCCGCTCCGGTTGGTGGAGGTCGTCATGGACCTCCCTTGACCCGCCTTCGCTCCGGTGCGGCTTTGCAGGGAGCAAAGCCGACGACGACGCGCGGCGTCGCCATTCGGCTTTGCCCGCAGGGGCGAGATGTTGAGGGCAGGGTGCCCGGAACGGAGGAAGAGATGCAGCAGCTGATGACGAGGGAAATCGCCAAGACGGCTCCAAGGCTCTACGAGCAGGACGGAGCAGAGGACCCCACGGTCTACGCCCACTACTTCTCGCGCATGAACGGATGGGACTGGTGGCTGCTCGAGTTCGACGGCACGGACGAGGCGTTCGGCCTCGTCGAGGGCTACGACGACGAGCTCGGCTACTTCAGCATCAAGGAGATGGAGGAGCTGAACCGCCAGATGGGGTTCGCCGCCGTCGAGCGCGACGAGCACTTCTCCCCGAAGCCGCTCAGCGCCGTCAGGAGGAGGTAGCCGCATGGTCACGGTCGAGTTCGACTCCATGGGCGAGGCGGTCCGCCTCGCCCTCGTGGCCGGGGAGTACGTGGGCGGCGGCCTGGCCGTCCTCCTCCTCGACGCCACGGACCCGCGCTCCGACGGCTACATGGCCGAGTGGGGCGTGCTCACGGCGAACGTGCCGGCTGCGGCCGAGTGGTGCCGCGGGCACGGCAACATCGCCATCGACGCCGCGGTCCCCGCGGCACTCCTCAAGGCACTCGTGGCCGCCGGCATACTCCGGATGGCCGGCCGCTCGGCTGCGTCCGGGATGGCCCGCTACCCGCTGGCCACGGTCGCCGGGCACGCCCTCGACGGCATGGGCGGCCTGACCGAGACCCTCGAGGAGGCGCTCGGCTCGACGGTCGTCGTCGAGTACGAGTCAGGCGGCGACGGCGGCGCGTTCGAGGCGGGGACCGCGCCGGCGGGCTCGGCCGAGCTCGAGCGCCTCATCGCCGCCGCGAGGTCCGAGGCTGATGCGTTGGCAACCGCCGGCGGATGGGCGGCCGTCCGGGTCGGTTTCGGGGATGCCGAGACCATCGACTGTGAGACGGGCCGGACGGTCTACGTCGCGGGGTGAAATAGGAGGAGAGCGCAAGCGCGGTCCGGATGGGCCGCGCTTTTCTTTTCCCGGGGATGCGGAACTCCCGCCGCCCAAGTGCCTTGGACGGTGGGAGCAGGATAAGGGCGCACTACGGGCGCCCGGGATTTTACGGCGCAACTCGGCGTGCCGAGTTCGTTGCCGCTGGTAGCGTGGCCGGTTAACCCGGAAGGCGGTCACGGCCC
>CABUTL010000198.1 GCA_902494375.1 uncultured Collinsella sp. | reverse complement strand
TGATTTGATTGGATTTCACGGTCGCCCTCCTCTAGGATGAACTTGAGCTTCGACCTGCCGCGAGCCAAACGCGTTCGAACGGTCGCGGCTGGTACATGCAACAACTCGGCAATCTCTGAGGTCGAAAAGCCCAGATAGTAATAGAGCACGATGGGAACGCGGAATCGCTCCGGAAGTCGCATAACGTCTGACAGGACCGCCTTGGTCTCATCCTGCGCCGCCGAAAGCGAATCGGCCAGGTTCTCAATATCCTCCACACGCCTCCATGGCTTTCGAAAGAGCGATTTGCATTCATTGATCGTGACCCGGATAAGCCAGCGGCGAAGATGTTCCCAACTTTCAAAGTTTCCATCGCTTTTAAGCAACTTAAGAAAGACGTCTTGGGCAACATCGTCGGCATCGGCGCGATCGCGCAGGTACGTCAATGCGATCCGAAACACGACATCCCGGTGATCCTCGACCGCCTGTCTAAATGCTTGTTCTTCCATAATCACCTCCCGGTGACGTTAATGATTCTTGCTGAGGCCCTCACCATAGATACGCTTTGACCGAACGAAATGTTTCAAATTCAAGCAGGAAAAACCTACCAAAATAAACCTGTCCCTTTTTGGCAGGTTTTCTTCAACAAAAAAGACCCGCTCCCCTGTTGGGAAGCGGGTCTTTGGAAGGACGGTTAACGTACTAGGAAATTACTCCTCGTCGTTGTCCTTGGCCTCTTCGGCGTCATCGGTGTCCACGAGCTGGTTGAGCAGTTCGTCGAGGGAAGCCATGTCCTCGTTGATCGCGCCGTTGGCGGGAGCCTTCTTGTCGTCGATCGGGGCGCCCAGGAGCTCCTCGTCGGCGTCGGCGTGATGCGTCGGAGCGGAGGTACCCAGCAGGATATCGTCCGGACCGTCGGGGCTAAAGACCATCTGCAGCAGCTGCGAGAGGTCTTCCTCGTCGGCAACGTCGTCGTTGTTCTCGAGGATGTAGAGCAGATCGTGGGCCTCGAGGCCGTCACGGAGCTCCTCGATTGCCTTGGCACCGATGCCATCGATGCGCAGCAGATCCTCCTCGGACTTACCGACCAGGTCGCCGACCGTCTCGATGCCGACCTCGCTGAACTTGTTGGTCCAGCGCTGCGACACACCCAGGTCGTCGAACAGGTACAGGCGAGCCTTCTCGGCGGAGATGGTGTGGCCGTTGCGGGTGAACGAACCGTCAGCACCACCGAACTCGTCGTAGCCGGCCCAGTCGAGCTGCTGCGGGAGCTGCTCGTCCAGGTCCTTGAGCTCCACAGGAGCCCACTCGGGCAGCGACTTGGCGTTGGGCGAAGCCGGGCCGTCGATGTCGACATAGCCGTCGGCCGTGCGATACGTCAGCTTGGCGTTGGCGTACGGCTTGAGGCCGGTACCGGCCGGGATCTTCTTACCGACGATGACGTTGGACTTAAGGTCGAGCAGGTGGTCGACCTTGCCCTCAATGGCAGCCTCGGTAAGGACGCCAGCGGTACGGATGAACGAAGCGCTCGACAGCCAGGAGTCGATGTTGGACGCGACCTTGAGCGTACCCAGGATGACGGGCTCGGCCACGGGAGCCTGACCGCCCAGACGGGCAACGCGCTCGACCTCGTCGGCGAACTCGTAGCGGTCGACGTACTGACCAAGCAGGTACTTGGAGTCACCGGGGTTGGTGATCTGAACGCGACGCAGCATCTGACGTGCGAGCACCTCGATGTGCTTGTCGTTCAGGTCGACGCCCTGGCTGGTGTAGACGTCCTTGACGCTCTCGACGAAGGTGTGCATCGTCGACTCGATGTCGGTCAGCTTGCGCAGGTTGCGGAAGTTGACAAAGCCCTTGGTGATCTGGTCGCCGGCGCGAACCTCGCAGCCGTCCTCGATCTCGGGCATAAAGCGCACCGAAGCGGGGACGCGACGCTCGTCGAGGACACGGGTGTGATCCTCGGAGTCGGTGAGCGTCAGCACGTACTCGGACTTCTCGGGCTTAATCGAGAGGTGACCGGAGTACGGAGCCAGCTCGGCCTCGCGACCCAGAATCTTCTCGTTGACGTTGCCGACGATATCGAACATACGGCTGACCGTAGGCAGACCCTGTGTAATATCGTCGACGCCAGCGACGCCGCCGGAGTGAATGGTACGCATCGTAAGCTGCGTACCGGGCTCGCCGATGGACTGGGCGGCAATAATGCCGACCGCGGTACCGATGGCGACCGGACGACGGGTGGAAAGATCCCAGCCGTAGCACTTCTGGCACACGCCGTACTTGGAGCGGCAGGTGAGCAGCGCACGAAGCTTGACCTTCTTAAGGCCGGCATCGACCATCTTCTGGATGTCGGCGACCTTCTCGATGTAGCCGTCCTGCTCAAAGAGCACAGTGCCATCGGGAGCCACGACGTCCTCAATGAAGCAACGGCCGACGAGGTCGGTGTTGAGGTCGGTGGTGCCGGGGATGATGAGGTTGTAGGTGACGCCCTCGTGCGTACCGCAGTCCTCCTCGCGGACGATGACGTCCTGGGCCACGTCGACCAGACGACGGGTCAGGTAACCAGAGTCCGAGGTGTGGGATGCGGTATCGACCAGGCCCTTACGGGCGCCGTAGGTCGAAATAAAGTACTCGAGCGGCAGCAGACCCTCGCGGAAGTTCGCCTTAATGGGAAGGTCGATCGTCTCGCCGGACATGTCTGCCATCAGGCCACGCATGCCGCCGAGCTGACGCAGCTGGGTCTTAGAACCACGGGCGCCGGAGTCGGCCATCATGTACAGCGGGTTCTCCTCGTCGAACATGTCGAGCATGAGCGCTGCGACCTTATCGGTACAAGCGGTCCACTCGTTAACGACTTCGATGTGGCGCTCCGTCTCGTTGATGAAGCCCTCCTCGAAGTACTCGTTGATCTGGTCGACGTTGGCCTGGGCGCGATCGAGCAGCTCCTGCTTCTCGGCAGGGATGAGAGCGTCCCACACCGAGATGGTGAGGCCGGCGCGGGTAGCGTAGTGGAAGCCGGAGTACTTGATGGCGTCGAGGATCGGGCCGACCTTGGCCTCGGGGTAACGATCGCAGCAGTCGGCAACCAGCTTAGCCACGTCGCCCTTGACCATCTTGTAGTTCATGAACTCATAGTCTTCGGGCAGGCACTGGCGGTTGAAGATGATGCGGCCGATAGACGTCTCGAAGCGCGCGGTCTTGTTGCCGGTGACATCGTAGTCGACAAACTCGTTCTTGCCGTTCTTGACGCGGAAGATACGGGTGCCGTCCTCGTTGATGACGTTGGCATCGGCAGCGGACACGCGGACCTGGATCTTGGCCTGCATGT
>CABUTL010000197.1 GCA_902494375.1 uncultured Collinsella sp. | reverse complement strand
GGGCTCTCCTGCCTTTAAGCTTGACAAGCCGGTGACGCCTGCCGAGGACCGTTATGCCATGACGGTCCTCGCCACCGCCGCGAACCCGGCCTTTTTGGCGAGCCGGTTCGAGATCGACCGTCCGGGCGTAACCTATACGGCCGATACGCTTCATGCCCTTCGCGACTTTTACCCGCCGCAGGTAAAGCTCTACTTTATTACGGGCGCCGACGCGATTATCGATATTGTGACCTGGCATGATGCCGAACGAATCGCTGAGCTTGCTACCTTTATTGCGGCGACACGACCGGGCTTTGATATCGATACGGCGCGTGCCCGAATCAAAGAGTCGGGGCTGCCGTTCGACGTGCGCTATATTCAGATTCCGGCGCTGGCGATCAGCTCGACGAACATTCGTAAGCGAGTTGCCCGCGGCATGAGCGTGCGCTATCTTACGAGCGAGTCCGTGCTTGGCTACATTCGCAAACGCAGGCTATATGCCGATTTGGGCCAAGAAGATTTTGAGTGATGGGGGTCTACGTTGTCGGTAGAGGATCAGTTTGAGGGCGATGAGCACGCGCTGCTCAAGCGCATTCAAGAGCTGCTCGATGTTCGCATGAAGGATAAGCGCAAGCGCTATGTGCATTCGCTGGGTGTTGCCGAGACCGCACTTCATCTGGCCGAGGTCTACGGCGTTGACCGCTTTGATGCCGCTGCTGCCGGTCTGATCCACGACTGGGACAAAGTGCTCTCCGACGACGAGCTGGTTACGCGCGCTCTGCATTACGGCATTAAGATTGCCGGCTCTCCTTCTGCCGCGACGCCGCTTTTGCATGGCCCTGTTGCCGCCTATGAGCTTCCGCAGCTTTTTCCCGAGCTGTCGCCGGCGGTCTTTCAGGCTGTCGACCGTCACACCGTGGGTGCCTGCGATATGACGCCGCTCGATATGGTGGTCTTTGTGGCCGATGCCATCGAGCCCAACCGCCACGGCGACTATGCGCATGCGCTGCGCAAGATGGTGGGGGAGTCGACGCTTGACGAGTTGTTCTTCTCCTGTTTTGCGCAGGGTCTGGTCTATGTGATCCAGTCCGGGCGCTATCTTTATCCCACGGCTATTACGATTTACAACCATTACGCCCAGCTGCGCTAGCTCGGGCTGTCTAGAAAGAGGTATTCCATGGCCGACGAGACCATGACCGACGAGCAGATTCTTGAAGGTGTGGAGCACAAGAGCTTCGTCGCCACGTCCGACCGCACTGCCGCCTCGCTGTCCGCGAGCGGTGTCGCCGCCGAGGATGTCGCCCGCGCCGCCGCGCAGGCCGCCTACGACAAGAAGGGCGAGGACGTGCAGGTGCTCGACCTGACCGAGCTTTCCGACGTGTGCGACTACTTTGTGCTTGCCACCGGTACCAACAACCGCCAGGTCGATTCGATCGTCGACGAGATCGAGGAGAAGGTCGCCGAGGCTTGCGGCGAGCATCCGTTCTCCATCGAGGGCCGCGAGCAGAAGACCTGGATGCTCATGGACTATGGTTCGGTTGTCGTCCACGTCTTCACTCCCGAAGCCCGCGACTTCTACCGCCTAGAAAAGCTCTGGGGTGACGCCCCCCAGCTCCCCCTCAATCTCCTCTAGTAGATCATTTGATACGGGGCTTTTTAGCTAGCTTCGCGCATTTCGCCGGGCAGTTGCGGTTTTCCGCACCTGCCCGGCTTTCTTTTTGCCTAAAGGCGGTTAATCGTTGAAGCGGGATTGGCGGCCGAAAGATAGGGCGGTGTCGCCGAACTTGTCTCGGACGGCGTCGATAGCGACCGAGAGGTCGCGACGGTCGCTTGATTGGGCTCCGCGGTCGTCGACTTCGCAGAACAGGTCGGTCTGGATGCCGCCTTGGTGGTCGAAGTCGCTCATGCCGATGCCCGCTAAGCGAACATGCATGCCTTCCTGCCAGATGTTGTCGAGCAGTTCGAGTGCAACCGCCACGAAGATGTTCTCATCGTCGGTCGGATGAGGCAGCCGGCGCTGTGCCGTACGCCCGCTGCCATACGAATACTTGAGCTTGAGCGTTACCGTGCCGCCCGTCAGTCCCTGACGGCGCAGGCGGCGTCCAACCGACTCACCCAGCAGCGCAATCGCCGCTTCGATGTCCCCGCGCTCAGTCAAATCTTTCGCAAAGGTGCGCTCATTGCTCACCGATTTAACCTCGCGCTCTTCATCGAGACTCGTGACTTCGGAGATTTCAAGTCCCAGCGCACGCTGACGCATACGTTCGCCGTTGACGCCAAAAATAGAGGCCAAGGTGGATTCCGGCGCGCGTGACAGCTCGCCGAGCGTGTAGATGCGCATACGGCGCAGTCGCTCCTCGGCCGAGCGCCCGATGCCGCTCATGGCAGATACCGGCAGCGCGGCCAAAAAGCGCTGCTCGGTTCCGGGGCGCACGATGGTCAGCCCAAACGGCTTATCACGCTCGCTTGCGATCTTTGCGACCGTCTTGTTGCAGCCCACGCCAATGGAGCAGGTCACTCCCAGCGCTGCCACGCGGTCGCTTATACGCCGCGCAACCAGTAGCGGGTCTTCGGGCGCAAAGCGACCCGGTGTGATATCGATAAAGGCTTCGTCGATGGATACGCGCTCAACGCGCGGCGTCTCCTCGGCAAGAATTGCCATGACCTGCGCGCTCACCTCGCGGTAGCGATCAAAGTGCCCGTGCGTCCAAATGGCTTGCGGGCACAAGCGCCGCGCCTCGGCCGAGGCCATGGCAGAGTGCACGCCAAAGCGACGCGCCTCATACGAACACGTGGACACGACGCCACGCGAATCGGCGTCTCCGCCCACGATGAGCGGCTTTCCGCGCCACTCGGGGTGGTCGAGCATCTCCACGCTCGCAAAAAACGCATCGAGGTCCATGAGGCCCACCGCCGGACCCGTCCAGGGGGGCGGCGTGACGCCCATGGCATCCTCATAACCGTATGTATGTTCGCGTCTTTCCATGTCATGAGTATACCGCGCAGCTCATGTGGGGTGCGTGTATGTGCTTGCAAATCCCGAATTCTTGTCTAAGATATGGATTTGCCCTCGACTACACCGAAGAAGTTGGTCTCACGGACTTCACCTGCCCGCGTCGATGGCGTATTATGTTCAACTGTTTGTTTGTAGTTGCAGCCTAAAGCTGCTTGGTTGGAGGAGTTTCCTTTGGCAGTCAAGATTCGCCTTGCTCGTCACGGCGCTAAGAAGCGTCCGTACTACCGTGTCGTCGTCGCCGATTCCCGCGCCCCGCGTGACGGTCGTATCATCGAGGAGGTTGGCCGCTACAACCCGATGACCGCCCCCAAGACCATCAACCTCGACCTC
>CABUTL010000196.1 GCA_902494375.1 uncultured Collinsella sp. | reverse complement strand
GTAGGCGGCGCGCGTCACAGCGCGGGCCTCGACGTCGTCAGCGGGAACGATCACGGTCATGCCGGGGATAACGCGCATAAGGGCGATATCCTCGCAGCACTGGTGCGTGGCGCCATCCTCGCCCACCGAGATACCGGCGTGTGTGGCGCCGATCTTGACGTTGAGGTGCGGGTAGCCGATGGAGTTACGGACCTGCTCAAAGGCGCGGCCGGCGGCGAACATGGCAAAGCTGCTCGCGAAGGCAACGCGGCCGGTGGTTGCGATACCGGCGGCAACACCCATCAGGTTGCTCTCGGCGATGCCCACATCGAAGAAGCGGTCGGGGCAGGCTGCCTTAAACTTGCCGGTCTGCGTGGCGGCGGCCAGGTCGGCGTCGAGGACCACAAAGTCATCGTGCTCGTTGGCGAGCTCGACGAGGGCCTCGCCGTAGCTTACGCGCGTGGCGATTTTCTTGACGTCTGCCATCCTAGAGCTCCTCTCCGGCGGCCGTGAGCTCTGCCATGGCCTGCTCAAACTGTTCATCGTTGGGGGCCTTGCCGTGCCAACCAACCTGGTTCTCCATAAAGGAAACGCCCTTGCCCTTCATGGTCTCGGCGATAATGGCGGTCGGCTGACCCTTGGTGGCGCGAGCCTCGGCAAAAGCGGCGCGAATCTGATCGAAGTCGTTGCCGTCGGCGAGCTCCACCACGTGGAACTTAAAGGCGCGGAACTTGTCGGCGAGCGGCATGGGATCGTTGACCTCTTCGACGGGGCCGTCGATCTGCAGACCGTTGTGGTCGACGATCACGCAGAGGTTGTCGAGCTGCTGGTTGCCGGCAAACATGGCGGCCTCCCAGACCTGGCCCTCCTCGCTCTCACCATCGCCCAGCAGGGCGTACGTGCGGTAAGTATCGCCCCAGTGCTTGGCGGCAACGGCCATGCCCACGGCAGCGGAGATGCCCTGGCCGAGCGAGCCGGTAGACATGTCGACGCCCGGGGTGTCGTTCATGTTGGGGTGACCCTGCAGGTGGCTGCCGATATGGCGCAGCGTCTCGAGGTCCTCCTTGGGGAAGAACCCGCGCTCGGCGAGCACGGCGTACAGGCCCGGAGCGCAATGGCCCTTGGAGAGCACAAAGCGGTCGCGATCGGCCTTGCGGGGATCGGCCGGGTCGACGTTCATTTCCTCAAAGTACAAATAGGTCATGATGTCGGCAGCGCCGAGCGAACCGCCCGGATGGCCAGACTTGGCAGCGTGCACGCCGGTGACGATGCCCTTCCTTACCTCGTTGGCAACCTTTTTGAGCTCTTCGTCGCTCATTGTGCCTTCCTTTCATCCTCATTAGGCAAAATGCGCACGGCGCCGAAGGTAATCCCAACACAGCCGCAATGCACGTACGTCATTCATTATGCTGGAAACTGATGGCTTTACCAGAGTTTTTATCATTATTTGAACAATTTAGCAGGCAGAACCGCTGATGAAACGGTTTATCAATGTGAACGTCTTTTGGATGGAACGCGGTCGCCCCTACGCGCTAATGTCCTTGAATCCCTCGCCGAAGGCTTCCGTAACGTCAGCGACCGTCACAATGGCGTGAGGATCGCGCTCGCGCACGATCGTCTTGAGGGTATTGAGCTCTCGACGGCTCACGATGACCATAATCACCGGCTTCTCGGCACCCGAATACATGCCAGTCGCCTTAAACTTGGTACAACCACGACCCAGGCCATACATGATATCGGCAGCGATATCAGGGAACTTGTCCGAGATGATGAGTACCATACGGCGTTTGTTGCCACCATCGACCACGGCATCGATCACGTAGCCGCTAATGACCATCGAAAGGCCTGCATATAGTGCGTTTTCGATTGAAAAGACCGGAGCCGACAGCGCGCATACGGCAACATCGATCGCCATGACGGTCGAGCCCACCGGCAGCGAGGTGTTACGCGAGATGATTTGGCCAATCGTGTCCGAGCCGCCGGTGTTGGCGCCGGCGCGCAACACCATGCCGTAACCGATGCCCGTAATAATGCCGCCCCACATGGCAGGGAGCATCAGGTCCGCATCCGCCAGAGGTGCTACAAACGGGGCGAACAGATCGGTAAAGAAGCCCAGCAGCACAAAGCCCGTCGCGGTCTGCACCACGTAGAACATGCCGCCCTCGCGCATAACGACCAACAACAGCAAGGCGTTCATCACGATCGTCTGAATACCAACGGGAAGCGATAGGCCGCGCGCCGCGCCGACCGCCTGGATAATGGTGGCAAGGCCCGTAACGCCACCGGCGGCAAGACCGTTGGGAATCAAAAACAAGTCGGTCGCGATGGCGGCCAGAGCGCACCCCAACATGATCTGGGGCAGGTCGTGAAAGAAGTTCATCGAAAGAATGCGCTTGATGTCCAGACGATATGCCATGCTGCCTCCCTCAAAAAAGCGCACCCAAACGGATGCGCTTTGAACTTCTTCTTGTATTTGATTCTACCGATTCGCCGGACAAAAACCACCCCTGCGCAGGGTTTATTCTGGATACAAACCCGTCCAACCGTTGGGCTTGGCATCGGCTTGAAGCCGCCCGATGTTTTAGACCTCCGAGCCTTCTGCATCGGCGTTGCCGGTAGCCCAGCGATGGTAGCCAATAACAAACGGATCCAGATCGCCATCGTCAAGAACTGCCTCGACGTTGCTGGTCTCAACGCCCGTGCGCAGGTCCTTAACCATCTGATACGGGTAGAGCACGTAGCTGCGAATCTGGTTGCCAAAACCGATCGTGGTCTTGGGTCCACGAATCTCATCGAGCGCCTCGGCGCGCTTCTCGAGCTCAATCTCGTACAAGCGAGCCTTGAGGATCTGCATGCACGCGGCCTTGTTCTGAATCTGGCTGCGCTCGTTTTGGCAGGTAACCACAATGCCGCTGGGGAAATGCGTCACGCGCACGGCGGAGTCGGTGGTGTTGACGCCCTGACCGCCCGGGCCGCTCGCGTGGTACACGTCCACGCGGATGTCATCGGGACTGATCTCGATGTCGATATCATCGGGTAGCACGGGGATGACCTCGACGCCGGCAAACGTGGTCTGGCGGCGCTTCTTGTCGTCGGTGGGGCTAATGCGAACCAAGCGGTGGACGCCGGCCTCGGCGCGCAGCATGCCAAATGCGTCCTTGCCCTCGACGGTAAAGGTCGCGCGGTCGATGCCGATGACCTCGGCTGCGGGACAGTCGTTGATGGTGACCCTCCAGCCGCGACGCTGGCAGTACTTCATGTACATCTTAAAGAGCATGAAGGTCCAGTCCTGGGCCTCCAGGCCACCCTGTCCGGGCTTGATGGTCACAATGGCATCGCCGTGATCGAACTCACCGGTAAACCAGCTCGAAAGCT
>CABUTL010000195.1 GCA_902494375.1 uncultured Collinsella sp. | reverse complement strand
TCGGCATTGATCGAGGCGCTGACCGGCAAGAATCCCGACCGTCTGGAGGTTGAGCGCCGTCGCGGTATGACCGTGGAGCTTGGCTTTGGCGAGCTGGCGCTGCCGAGCGGCAAGATCGTCGGCCTGGTCGACGTGCCGGGCCACGCGCATTACCTGCGCGCCATGGTGCAGGGTGCGACGGGCATCGACGTTGCCGTGCTGGTGGTTTCGGCCGTCGAGGGCGTGATGCCGCAGACCCGCGAGCACGTGCGTGTGCTGGAGCTGCTGGGCGTCACACACATGGTGGTCGCGCTGACGATGTGTGATCTGGCCGACGCTGAGATGACCGAGCTTGCCGAGCTCGATGTCGATGACTTTTTATCGGGCACCGTGTTCGCGGGTGCGCCGATCGTGCTTGTGTCGTCTAAGACGGGCGAGGGGATCGACGGGCTGCTTGCGGTGCTCGACGAGCAGGTAAGTGCCTGCTGGGATGCCTGCCGCGACCGTGCCGAGCGCACCGATGCCGCGCCGCGCCTGCCGATTGACCGCTGCTTTACGATTAAGGGCGTCGGCACTGTCGTAACGGGAACGCTGCACGATGCGCCGGTTGCGGTGGGCGACGAGCTGATGACTTTGCCGTCGCGTACGGTCTGTCGCGTGCGCGGGATTCAGGTGCATGGCGATACGCCGCGCGCGCTGCCTGGTCAGCGTGTGGCGCTCAACCTAGTTGGTGACGGTGTCGCGGCGCTTGACCGTGGCGAGATGCTGGGCGTGGCGGACCGCTTTGACCAGACGTTGCGCTTTATGATGACGTTCACCTACCTGGGCCGCGAGGGCACCAAGCCGCGCGTGCTCGAGTCGGGCGCGCGTGTGCATGTGATGGCCGGCACGGCCGAGGTCGTCGGCCGCATCATGCTTTTGGAGGGCGAGGCCCCCATGGCGGTGGGCGAGACCCGTACCGTGCAGGTGCGATTGGAGGAGCCGCTGCCGCTGCGTGCCGGCGACCATGCCGTGGTGCTGTCGTATTCGCCCGTTATGCTCATCGGCGGCGGGCGCGTGCTGCTTTCGCGCTGCCGTCGCTCGCGCGAGCTTTCTGCCGGCGAGCGCGCACTGTTTGTGGCGCTTGAGTCCGGCGATACCGCGGGCGGTGTGGGCGCTTGGCTGGCGCTGCAGACGCTGCCGGTTACGGCGGTTGATGTTGCCGACGCTTTGGATCTTGGTGCCGGCGAGGTCGATGCCGCACTGCGCGGGTTGGTGTCGCAGGGCTCTGTTCGCAAGCTTGCTGTGGGTGATGCGGACTACTTGGCGGACGCCGTGGTGCTCGACGCTGCGATGGATGCACTGGCGGCGACCCTGTCAGCCATGCACGCGGCGTCTCCCAAGGAGACGGGCTTTACGCCCGGCGCCGTTGCCCATGCTGCGTGGCCTGCCGCTGATGAAGGCGTTGCCGCGGCTCTGATTGCCGAGGGCTGCTCGCGCGGCGTGTGCGCCGCCGAGGGCGCCGAGGTGTTCGACCCGCACTCTGCAGCCGCCGCGGCGCGTGTGGTGCGCGAGGCCTGCGAGCGTATCGTTGCCTTGCTGGATAAGGCCGGCCTCGATGCGCCGACGTTGCCCGAGGTGGGCGAGCAGCTGCAGCTCGGCCGCGACACCATGACTCGTGCCCTGCGCGAGCTTTCGCTCAACCGCTCGATCGTTAAGGTTGAGCGCGACGTTGCCCTGTCCGCTGCCGCCGAGGCCCATGCGCGTGAGCTCGTCGCCGCCGCCATTGAGGCAGCCGGTGGCGCAGCCACAACGAGCATGCTGCGCGAGGCCCTGGGCGTGTCGCGCAAACGCGCCATCAGCATCTTGGAGCACCTGGATGCCGTGCGCTTTACGGTGCTCGACAAGGATGCCGGCGGCCTGCGCTCCCTGCGCTAGGCCGGTCACCCGCTCCCGCCTCCTCAGTTGCGGTGAAATAGTTCCTGTTTTTGGGGTCTTGCAGCCTAAGCAAGAACTATTCCACCGCAACTTCTTGCTCGTCTTTTTGGGATGGGGCCCGCTCGGTTTGGTAAAATACCGCCGCACTTGGGAACGGATGGGCTCCGGTGGGCTCCGCGGTCCTCAAAACCGTTGCGAGGCGTGCAAAACGTCTTGGATGTGTTCGATTCACATACGTTCCCGCCATACGCTACCAGCGCTTTTGTGCTCGCGGTCTTGCTGCGTGCCGCAAAGGCGCTGTTTTGTTTTTGCATGGGTTTGCCGTGCCGCCCGCTTTATCGGCGACGGTATTTGGCTTCGCGTGCTGGGTTTTGAGCATGCCGATGGGGGTGGTTTGCCGTATGACTACCGTAAGACGGGCCGATCTTTCTTGTGTCGTCCAGGCGGGCGGGTTGTCGTCGCGCATGGGCTGCGATAAAGCGCGCATGGCGTTTTGCGGCGAGCCGCTCATCGAGCGCGTGCTGGGTCGGCTGGCTCAGGTTGCCGGCGAGCTGGTTGTGACGACGTCGCGCCCTTGCGAGCTTGCCTACCTTGAGGAGCTTATGTTTGATGGCCTGCGCCCCCGCGTGGTGATGGACGTCGACGGTCCCGCCGGTGCCATGCGCGGCATCGCGAGCTCGCTGGCCGCGGCCCGATTGCCGCTTGTGGCGATCGTCGCCTGCGATATGCCGTTTGTCTCGCCGGAACTCATCGGCGCGCTTGCCGATCGTGTTGAGGCCGAGGCGCTCGACGTGTGCGTGCCGCGCGAGGAGCGGGGGATTGAGCCGCTTTGCGCCGTCTGGCGCCGTGACGCGTGTGCGCCGGCCGCCCAAGAGCTGCTCGCCTGCGACCGCCAGCGCATTCGCTGCCTGATCGATCGCGTTCAGGCTGGTTATATGGATGAGCCGCAGATCGTTAGGGCCGCGGGCTCGACGCTCTGCTTCGAGAACGTCAATACGCCCGAGGAGTTTGCGGCGGCCGAGTTGCTCGCCTAGACGATTGGAGTTGCCATGTCTCACGATATTTGTCCCGATACCGGGGAACCTTGCACCTGCGATGGGTCCGAGCCTTGCACCTGCGGCTATGGCGGCTGTGGACATACGGCCGAGGAAGAGGCAGCGGCGGCTGCGTATCGCGAGTCGCACCGCGAAGGCCCGTCCGGTGAGGCCCTCGACCACGAGCGCAAGATTATCGTGTCGTTTGACAGCACCTTCGATGTGATGGAATGCGAGCAGCTGTGCCTGGATGCCGGTGTGCCCGGGCGCATTATGCCTTTGCCCGGCTCCATTACCGCAGGTTGCGGCCTGTGCTGGGCCATGCCGTTTTCGGGCGATGCCCTCGCCGCTTTCCGCGCCGCCACCGAGGGTCGCATAACCCCTGCCGACTACCATCAGCTCGTCCTCTAACCGCCAGCACCACCACATTGGGGACAGGCACCTTTGTGG
>CABUTL010000194.1 GCA_902494375.1 uncultured Collinsella sp. | reverse complement strand
GACCGACATAACCGAGCTCTATGCACCGCAGTTTGAGCAGTTTGGCCTGGAGCTTACCGGCAAGGGCGCCGTCTTTACCGGCGAGGTGGCAAACGATCGGGCGCACGGACGCGCATGGATCATGCCCCTCTCCCCTGTCTGCATCGTCATGGAGCATTACATTACCCCGACGCACGATATGTACCTGGCCGAATACACACCCGAACCGTACGCGTGCGTGAGCGAGGTCAGCGCGCCCACACTTACATGCATGCCCGAGGCTGGCATAACGCCCGCGAACCTTAAACCATTGCATGGACCGTGGCCAAACAATGCCGTTTGCAGCTTTATCCAAGATAGCTGTGGCGAGGAATTAAGCCCGCTGTTTGCGGGGGAGCTTTATCACTCGCGCTCGGTGCTCTTTTTGCCTGGATATTTTGACGAACTGGAGCACCGCTATCCCACCGAGTTCGCGGGAATCTTTGAGGCGTTTGCCGAGCCATGGCACGAGGAAGCGACGTCTGCCATCTGCCACACACTACGCCGAATCAACGAGGACCGCGCTCGCGCCGTAGGCGGGCATGTCTATATGCAGGGCATCGTGGAGACCATGGTCGCGGAGCTCGCCTGTTCGCGCGCGGCCCACAAGCAGGCGCGGCAGGCGGCAGACACACGCGTCAGCATAACCATTGCCGAAGAAGCAACGGCAATGATTGAGCGCGCGCTCGACAAAGGCAGACGTGTGGGTATCAACGAGGTGGCCGAGAGGCTCTACACAAGCCGCTCCAAGCTATGCGCCACCTTTAAGGCCCAAACTGGCGAGTCCCTGGGCGCCTACATTCGCAGACGCCGTATGGAGCGAGCACAGGACCTTTTGGCCGATAGCGCGCTCACGATAGCGCAGGTGGCAGAGCGTCTAGGCTACCCTCAGCAGGCCGCCTTCGCCCAAGCCTTCAAGCAACACACCGGCACCACCCCCACCGCCTGGCGCTCCCAACATATATAAAGAATGAAGGCGCCAACGGCGCCCTCATTCACCAAATTCCATTCAGCTGCCTGACCCGAACGGCCGAGTCGTCACGGAACCGAGGGGCCGGGCGCAGGGCCTTGCCTCTCAATGAGTTCCGCACGAACAGGAGGCGCCAGTGGCGCCTCCGTCGTGAGTCAGGACTGTCCGAAATTGAGAGGCAAGGCCCTGCGCCCGGCCCCTCGGTTCCCGTTTACGAGAGCGACGTTCTCAGCAACTCGTTGAAGAGCTTCGGGTTACCCTTGCCGCGGCTCGCCTTCATGCACTGGCCCACCAAAAAGCCGATAACCTTCTGGTTGCCGTCACGATACTGCTGCGCCTGCTCGGCACAGTTTGCCAGCACCTCGTCCACGATCGGCTGCAGCGCGCCGGCATCGCTCACCTGACGCATACCGCGCTCGTCGACGATCTTGTTGGGGTCGTCGCCAGTCTGGGCCATGGCCTCAAAGATCTCGTGCGCCTGGTTGGAGCTGATGGCATCGGTCGCCAGCAGCTTGGCAAGAGCGGCCACCTGAGCCGGCGCGATACCGGACTCGGCGAGCGACACGCCCGCGCCCTTAAGGTAGGCGATCATCTCGTTGACCAGCAGGTTTGCGACCGTCTGGGCCTCCTTGCCAGCCATGCCGGCAGCGGCGGCCTCAAAGAACTCGGCAAACTCCGGGTCGCCGGCGATTTGCTCGGCATCGGCCGCCTTAATGCCAAAATCGGCCTCAAAGCGGGCGCGCTTGGCATCGGGCAGCTCGGGGATCTCGCCACGGCAGCGGTCGATGAACTCGTCGTCCAGGTCGAACGGCGCCAGATCGGGGTCGGGGAACAGACGATAGTCGTCGGCCGTCTCCTTGACGCGCATGACCACGGTGCGCTTGCGGCTGGGCTCCCAGTGGCGGGTCTCTTGGTAGATGATGCCGCCTTCCTCGAGCACCTCGGCCTGACGGCAGATCTCGTAAGCAAGGCCGTCATGCAGGCTCTTAAACGAGTTGAGGTTCTTGAGCTCGGTCTTGGTGCCCAGCTTGGTCTCGCCGCGGCGACGCAGCGACACGTTGCCGTCGCAGCGCATGGAACCCTTCTCCATGGAGCAGTCCGAAATGCCCAGCGTCACAAAGATGCGACGGAGCTTTTCCATAAACAGGCGCGCTTCCTCGGGCGTGCGCAGATCGGGCTCGGTCACGAGCTCAATCAAAGGCGTGCCGCAGCGGTTGTAGTCGACGAGCGACTCGGCAGCGGCGGTAATGCGGCCCTCGGCGCCGCCCACGTGGACCATCTTGGCGGCGTCCTCCTCCATGTGGATGCGCAGGATGCGGATGGGCACCGTGTAGGAACCGTCCTCGCGACGCTCGGGCATCTGCAGGTTGGACGCATCGTAGCTGGCCAGATGGCCGGCACGCTGGTTGCCCTCGCGCATGGTCGACGTCATGGACGTGGACAGGCCCTCGGCGTTGGCCGAGGCGCTCGCCAGGCTCTGGGCCTCGGCCTCACCAAACGCGCAGTCGGGGCGCTCGGCGGCACCGCGACCGGTCACGTCCAGGTCCAGGTGACCGTACATGGCAAAGGCGACCGGACCCTGCGTGGTCTGGAAGTTCTTGGCCATATCGGGATAGAAGTAGTGCTTGCGGTAGAACATCGAGTGGCGTTGAATCTCGCAGTTGGTGGCGAGACCAGCCTTGACGATGCTCTCGATGGCGCGCTTGTTGGGCACCGGCAGGGCACCGGGCAGGCCCAGGCACACCGGGCACACGTTGGCGTTGGGCTCGTCATCGTGGCTGAGCTTGCAGTTGCAGAACATCTTGGTATCGAGTGCGGTGAGCTCGGTGTGGATCTCCAGGCCGATCACGGCCTCCCAATCCTGCAGGACCTCGGAAAGCTCCTTCATTACAGCTCGCCTCCCTTCCCGGCAAAATCGGGCGCGACGGAAAGCGCGGGCGCACCCGTGGCGGCATCGGCAAAGCCGCGCTCCAGGGCGCGGGCAAACGTAAGCAGCTGACGGTCTTTAAAGGCAGGTCCCACCAGCTGGGCAGAAACGGGCAGCTGAGTATCCTCGCCCAGGCCCAGCGGCACCGAAATGCCACCGTTGCCGCAGATGTTGAGCGAAATGGTATACAGGTCGGAGAGGTACATCTGCGTGGGGTCGCTGATCTCGCCAAACTTAAAAGCCGTGCGCGGCGAGGCGGGCATGAGAATGGTGTCCACCTTGGCATACGCGGCGTCGTAGTCCTGCGTGATGAGCGTACGGGCCTTTTGCGCGGCGTAGTAGTACTTGTCGTACACGCCCGAGCTCAGCAGGTAGGCGCCGAGCATCTGACGGCGCTTGGCCTCGGCACCAAAGCCGTGGGCACGGCTGAGCGAGCTCTGGTCGGACAGGTTGGCGCAGCCCTCCTCCTGATAGCCGTATCGAATGCCGTCGAAACGTGCCAGGTTGGAGAACGCCTCG
>CABUTL010000193.1 GCA_902494375.1 uncultured Collinsella sp. | reverse complement strand
CCCGCCGTACGACACCAAGCGCAAGCCGTTCCTTGCCGACGGCATTTCCATTAAGGGCTGGAAGCTCGAGAGCCTGCCTTATCTCACCTGGGCACCCGTCATTAAGCTACCGGCCGAGAAGGAGCTCATTCGTTCGCTCAAGAACCTGGCTAAGAAGTCCGACAGCGTCATCATCGCCACGGACTTTGACCGCGAGGGCGAGCTGATCGGTTCGGACGCCCTCAACAAGGTGCGTGAGGTGGCGCCCGACTTGCCGGTTGCCCGCGCCCAATACTCTTCGTTTACCAAGGCCGAGATCACGCACGCCTTCGATAATCTCGTCTCACTCGACCAGAACCTGGCCGACGCCGGCGAGAGCCGCCAGCACATCGACCTCATTTGGGGCGCGGTGCTCACGCGCTATCTGACGCTCGCCAAGTTCGGCGGCTTTGGTAACGTGCGCTCTGCCGGCCGCGTGCAGACGCCGACGCTCGCCCTGGTGGTCGAGCGCGAGCGCGAGCGCATGGCGTTTGTGCCCGAGGACTATTGGCAGATTCGCGGCATGGGTGCCGCGCAGGGCGCCGCCGAGGACGACCGCTTTAAGATTGCACACAAGACGGCGCGTTTTACCGACAAGGATGCTGCCGAGACGGCGTACGGCCATGTCGACGGTGTCGCGACGGCGACCGTTGCCGCGGTGACCAAGCGCTCGCGTAAGCAGCAGCCGCCCACGCCGTTTGCGACGACCTCGCTGCAGGCTGCCGCCGCGGCCGAGGGCATCTCGCCTGCGCGTACGATGCGCATCGCCGAGTCCCTCTACATGGCCGGTCTCATCAGCTACCCGCGTGTCGACAATACCGTGTACCCTGCGACGCTCGATCTGGGCGCCGTGGTGAGCGATCTGGCAAAGATCAACCCGGCGCTGGCGCCGGTGTGCAAAAAGGTGCTCGCCGGTCCCATGAAGCCCACGCGCGGCAAGGTCGAGACCACCGATCACCCGCCTATCTATCCCACCGGCGAGGGCGATCCGTCCACGCTCGACGGCGGCCAGCGCAAGCTCTACGACCTCATTACCCGTCGCTTCCTGGCGACGCTCATGGGTCCCGCGACCATCGAGAACACCAAGCTCGAGCTCGACGTGAACGGCGAGCCGTTCGTGGCCTCGGGCGATGTGCTCGTGACCCCGGGTTTCCGCGAGGCCTACCCGTATGGCCTTAAACGCGACGAGCAGATGCCGCCGCTGGAGCAGGGCGATACGGTCGACGTGTTCGACATTAAGCTCGAAGCCAAGCAGACCGAGCCGCCCGCGCGCTACAGCCAGGGCAAGCTCGTGCAGGAGATGGAGAAGCGCGGCCTGGGTACCAAGTCCACGCGTGCGAGCATCATCGAGCGCCTGTATGCCGTGCGCTATCTCAAAAATGATCCCGTTGAGCCGAGCCAGCTGGGCATCGCCATCATCGACGCGCTGACGCAGTTTGCCCCGCGCATCACGAGCCCCGATATGACCAGCGAGCTCGATGGCGATATGACCCGTGTGGAGCGCGGCGAGGATACCGAAGAGCATGTCGTGACGCACTCGCGCGCGCTGCTGGCCGGCGTGCTCGACGAGCTGCTCAAGCACACGCAGGAGCTGGGCGACGCCATCAGCGACGCCGTCACGGCCGATGCGCGCGTGGGCGCCTGCCCCAAGTGCGGCAAGGACCTGGTTATGAAGACGAGCGCCAAGACCCGCGGCAGCTTTATCGGCTGCATGGGTTGGCCCGACTGCGACGTGACCTATCCGGTGCCGAGCGGCGTCAAGGTGAGCCCGCTCGAGGGCGAGGCCGCCGTGTGCCCCGAGTGCGGTGCACCGCGCATTAAATGCCAGCCGTTCCGTCAGAAGGCCTTCGAGATTTGCGTGAACCCCACGTGCCCCACCAACTACGAGCCCGACCTTAAGGTGGGCGAGTGCAAGGTGTGCGCCGAGGCAGGACGCCATGGCGATCTGATCGCGCACAAGAGCGAGAAGAGCGGCAAGCGCTTTATCCGCTGCACCAACTATGACGATTGCGGCGTGAGCTATCCGCTGCCGGCGCGCGGCAAGCTCGAGGCGACGGGCGAGACCTGTCCCGAGTGCGGCGCTCCCATCGTGGTGGTCAACACAGCGCGCGGCCCGTGGCGTATCTGCGTCAACATGGACTGCCCGACCAAGGAGAAGAAGCCCGCCCGCGGCCGCAAGACCACGACCAAGGCGAGCACGACGAAGAAGACTTCGACGGCAAAGAAGGCCACGGCTAAGAAAGCCACTGCCGCCAAGAAGTCGACCGCGAAGAAGTCGACTGCCAAGAAAGCAGCCGCTGACAAGTAACCGAGCACATAACCGAGCACATATAGACACGGCGGGGCCGGGCGCGCAAATGCAAATGCGCGCCCGGCCCCACTTCTAAGTTGCGGTGAAATAGGGACTGTTTTTGCTGGCAAAAGGCCTAATTAATCCCTATTTCACCGCAAGTTTTGATCAGTTGTTGGGATTACTTCACCTCGACGGGTGCGGCGCCGGGGTAGCGGTCCTCAAAGTCCAGACGGTATTTGTTGTCGTTGGTGCCCGCTACGTTGTCGCGCGCCAGCGGCGCCACGATCTCGTCCTTGTGGTTGGCGGGGCTGGAGTACTCAAGGCTGATCTCCCAAGCGTCGCAAATGACGTCGATGCGATTCTCCAGGTCGTCATAGAGCGTGATGATATCTTTCCACGAGCCGTAATTCTGCGAGTCGATGGGAACGTTCAGGTCCTCGACCTCGTCCTTCAGGTCGTCGATCTGATCCTCGAGCGACTCGGCGGCATCGCTGGCAGATTGGCGCGAGCTGCGGTCATCCTTGAGATAGTACGTGTTAAACGTGGTGGCGCAGTCGCGAACCTGCTGATCAAGATCGGAGAGCCTGCTGTAGTAGGAGCTCAGCTGGTCGTAGACGTTCTGCTCGCTGATGGTGGCGGCATCGTGGACGTCATCGTCATCATCATCGTCAAGCTTGTTGGGGTCGCCCTTGACGGACGCATCGTCGTTATCGTGGTCGATCTTGACCTTCTCGATCGTCGTGCCCTTGGTATCATCAGCGCCCTTGTCGAAAGGCTTGATCATAAAGAACACGACGAGCGCGATAATCACGACGATTAGCGCGGCGATGATGCCGATGAGCAGGGCGTTGTTGTTCTTGGGAGCAGCGGGGGCGCCAGCCTGCGGAGCGGCGGTCGGTATGGGCTGCTGCGGAGCGGAGCCGGCTGGCGCCGCCCATTGCTGCGTCGTGTCGACTTCGGGCTGGGGAGCGGGCACGGGCTGATGGGCGGACTGTACGGTCACGTCTGCCGGTTGGGGCTGAGTCGACGTGGGCTGCTGCGCAGACTGAACCGTGGTCGCGGCGGTGTCGAAGGCGGCGTCGGGCGCGGCGGCATGTTCGGCTGCCTGTGCATTCTCTTGCGACTGAGAGGCCTG
>CABUTL010000192.1 GCA_902494375.1 uncultured Collinsella sp. | reverse complement strand
CCTGCGCCATGGCGCTCGAGCAGGGCGTGGTGCCGCCGACCATTAACTACCACACGCCCGATCCCGCCTGCGATCTTGACTACACGCCCAATCGCGCGGTTCGCGCCGACCTTACCTGGGCGCTTTCGACCAACCTGGGCTTTGGCGGACACAACGCCGCCATCGCGCTGCGTAGATATACGAGGAGCTAGAGCATGGATTCCAAAAGACTTGCCGAGATAGCCGATGTTATGGAGGACCGCGGCCTCACGCGCGTACGCGTTGAGGAGCCCGATGGCACCGCGGTCGAACTCGAGCGCGCAAGTGCCGCGCAGCCGGTTGCCGTGCCCATGCCTATGCCGGGTGCCGTGACTGCTCCGGCGGTGGCTCCTGTCGCCATGCCTGCCACCGCACCGGAGCCCGCCGCGCAGGCGCCTGCCGCCGCGCCGGAGCCCAAGGGCACCGAGGTGACCGCTCCCATGGTCGGCGTTTTCTATGCTGCCCCGGCGCCGGGCGACGAGCCGTTTGTGCACGTGGGCTCTAAGGTCAAGGCCGGCGAGACCCTCTGCATCATCGAGGCCATGAAGGTTCTCAACGAGGTGACGGCAGAGGCGGATGGCGAGGTACTCGAGATCTGCGTGGCCGACGGCGACCTCGTGGAGTTTGGCAGCTGCCTCATGAGGATCGGATAGGTGATATCCATGAACAAAGAAGAGCTCAAGAAGCTGTTGCCGCATCGCGAGCCGATGCTTTTGCTCGACGAAGCCGAGCTGGTGGGCGACGAGGCCCACGGCAAGATTACGATTACGGGCGACGAGTACTTTTTGCAGGGGCATTTTCCGGGAAACCCGGTCGTCCCCGGCGTGATCCAGTGCGAGATGCTCGCCCAGAACTGCTGCGTGCTGCTGATGGGCGATGAGGAGGCGCGCGGCGCGACGCCGTTCTACACGAGTCTGGACAAGGTGCGCTTTAAGCGTCCGGTGCGACCGGGCGACACGGTGGATCTGGTGTGCTCCATCACGCGTGCGCGCGGGCCGTTCCGCTTTGCGACGGGCACCGCGAGCGTCAACGGTGAGGTTTGTTGCCGCGCCGATATGTCTTTTGCACTCATGCACGAAAGTTAAGGAAGGCTTCATGTTCGACAAAGTGCTCATCGCCAACCGCGGAGAAGTCGCGGTGCGTGTTATCCGTGCGTGCCGCGATATGGGCATCAAGACCGTCGCCGTCTATTCCACGGCCGATGCGGACGCGCTGCACGTGCAGCTTGCCGACGAGGCATATTGCATCGGTGGCCCGCGTCTTGCCGAGAGCTACCTCAACGACGATGCCGTGCTCACCTGTGCCGTAAAGTCGGGAGCTAAGGCAATTCATCCCGGCTATGGCTTTTTCTCCGAGAAGGCGAGCTTTGTGCGCGACTGCGACAAGTATGGCCTGGCGTTTGTCGGTCCTTCGGCCGAGGTGATCGACAGCATGGGCGACAAGGACGCCGCGCGTCGAACGGCTGCCGCGGCGGGCGTGCCCATCGTGCCGGGCTGCGATTTGCTCAAAAGCCCCGAGGAGGCAACGGCCGAGGCCGAGCGCATTGGCTGCCCCGTGCTCATTAAGGCGCGTGCAGGTGGCGGCGGTCGCGGCATTCGCAAGGTCGATCGCGTGGAAGATGCGGCAAAGGCGTTCATCGAGGCGCGTGCCGAGGGCGAGGCCGTTTTTGGCGACGGCGAGTGCTACATGGAGAAGCTCGTCGCGCCGGCGCACCATGTCGAGGTGCAGATTATGGCCGATAAGCAGGGCCATGTGTTTTCGCTCGGCGAGCGTGAATGCTCGGTGCAGCGCCGCAACCAAAAGCTAATCGAGGAGAGCCCCGCGCCGTGCCTCGACGGACACGACGACATTCGTGCTCGCATGCACAAGGCAGCGCGTGACCTGGCTCGTGCCGTCGGCTACGAAGGAGCCGGTACCATCGAGTTTTTGTATTCGGACGACGGCAATTTCTACTTTATGGAAATGAACACGCGCTTGCAGGTGGAGCATCCGGTTACGGAGTTTGTGACCGATACCGACTTGGTCAAGTGGCAGCTGCGCGTGGCAGCCGGCCAGCCTCTGCCCTTTGAGCAGGAGGACATGCCGGTCCGCAACCACGCCATGGAGTGCCGCATCAATGCCGAAACGCCGGACTATCTGCCGTCATGCGGAACGGTCACCGCGTTGCGTGTGCCGGGCGGTCCGCGCGTGCGCTGGGATTCCGCCATGTTTACCGGTGCGAAAGTTCCGCCGTACTACGACTCCATGCTTGGCAAGCTCATCGTGTGTGCGCCCACGCGTGACGGCGCCATTCGCAAGATGCGCTCGGCCCTGGGCGAGCTCGTGATTGAGGGCGTGAGCGAAAACAGCGAGCTTCAGCTCGACGTGCTGGCAAACGACGAGTTCTTGTCGGGCATGTATCACACCGATCTGATGGGGCATCTCTATGCTGATGAATAGAAAAGCGAAGACGGTCAACGTCCTCGAGGGACCGATGACCGAGTCGTGCGCCGAGTTTCCCGCGCGCCACGTGTTTATCAAGTGCCCGGAGTGCCGCCGCGTGATCGATGAGGCACGCCTGCACGACAACCTCGAGGTCTGCCCTCGTTGCGGCAAACACTTTCGCGTGAGCGGGCGCGACCGCATGCGCATGACGGTCGACGAGGGCACGTTTGAGGAATGGGATGCCAGTCTGGCGCCGGAGGACTTCCTTTCGTTTCCCGGCTATGCCGACAAGCTCAAGAGCGTGAGCGAACGTTCGGGCGAGCGCGATGCCGTTGTGTGCGGCAAGGGCAAAATCTGCGGTTGCGATACGGCGCTCTTCTTTATGGACGCCAACTTTATGATGGGCTCGATGGGTTCCGTGGTGGGCGAGAAGATCTGTCGCACATTTGAGCGAGCGACCGAGCTTGGATTGCCAGTTGTCGGCTTTACCGTTTCGGGCGGTGCGCGCATGCAAGAGGGCGTGACATCGCTTATGCAGATGGCCAAGATTTCTGCGGCGGTTAGGCGCCATAGCGAGGCGGGCGGCCTGTATATCACGGTGCTTACCGACCCCACGACCGGAGGCGTAACCGCGAGCTTTGCCATGGAGGGCGATATTATCCTGGCCGAGCCCGATGCCCTGACGGCATTTGCCGGCCCGCGCGTGATCGAGCAGAACATGCACAAGCGCCTGCCCAAGGGATTCCAGCGCTCCGAGTTTTTGCTGGAGCACGGCTTTTGCGATGCCGTTGTTCCGCGTGGCGAGATTGCGCTCACGGTAGGCGAGCTGCTGGCACTGCACGAAGGGCACGCGCCCGGCCTGGGGGCACCGCATGAGATCGTGCATACGGGTCGTCGCGGCAAAAAGCTGGGACACTTGTTCAAGCGCTCGACCGCACCAAAAACCGCGCTCGTGATTGTCAAGCAGACCCGCTCGGCAGATCGCGCCACGGCGGGCGAGATGATCTCGCTGGGCCTGGATG
>CABUTL010000191.1 GCA_902494375.1 uncultured Collinsella sp. | reverse complement strand
TAATCCATGAGGGCGTCGGCAACCTGCGCACACAGCTGCTCCTGCAGTTGCAGACGACGGGCATAGACTTCAACCGTGCGAGCGAGCTTAGACAGACCCGCCACGCGACCGTTAGGGATATAGCCGATCGCGGCCTTGCCATAAAACGGCAGCAGATGATGCTCGCACAGCGAGTAAAACGTGATATCGCGCTCGATAACCAAGTCGTTCGAAGCGACGGCAAAGGTTTTGGACAGGTGCTCCTCGGCACTCTGGTCCATGCCGCCGGCAATCTCGCCATACATGCGGGCGACGCGCGCCGGCGTCTCCAGCAGGCCCTCACGAGTTGGGTCCTCGCCTATGCCCTCAAGCAACAGCTTAATGGCGGCCTCGACTTTTTCCTGATCGACCATCTGGGCCTCACTTTTCCGATTTCACGTTCGCGCTATGGTACCACGCCCTTTGGCATCGACCACAAGCTACATAGTATGGGTCGAATAGACCGGATCATCACGCCAAAGTTCAACCGCATCACAAAGCGCAACGCCCTCGCGCTCAGCACGGTCGCGCGTGGCGTTCATATCGATCACACGCTGGTTACTCGAGCCCCTAAAGCGCAATGAGATATCGTACAGATCCTGAACAAACGGGCCATCCACCAACATATCGAGGCAGGCAAGGATACGGTCCGTCGCCTCGGTGTGGTGGCGACCACCCGGCATAAGCTCCTCGAGCACGTCGCCGGTAAAACACCAAATGGTCTTTCCTGACCCCGCAGGATACGCGGCACGAACGCGCTCGACAAACTCAACGAGTCCCGCCTGATTCTCGGGCTCCATAGGCTCGCCGCCCAGAATCGTCAGGCCGTCAATAAAGGGATGATCGAGGCTCTCGATGATCTTGTCCTCGACGGCGCGATCGAACGGCTCGCCCGCAGCAAAGTCCCACGCGACAGAGTTAAAGCAGTTCTTGCACCCGCGACGGCACCCGCTCACAAACAGAGAAGTACGAACGCCTTCCCCATCAGCAATGTCGAAATACTTAATGTTCGCGTAGTTCATAGGTAACTCTCCCGGGAGGCCGGGACATATCATCCCGTCCTCAAACATTCTCGGCCTTCGGCCTGCGAAACTGCGGGCGGGACGATATGTCCCGGCCTCATGCAAAGGGTAACTCAATGAACGAAGCGAACATCGAGTATAGGGTTCGAGGTCCAATAAAAACTTTGTTGCAGCTCAACCGCCATCGCAAGCAAAGCGTTGTTGCAAGTCAACTCATTTCCGCTAAGAACTTCGAGGAGTGAGCAGGCCGCATGCTGCATCTCAGCTACATCAACTTGGCTGCCCCGTAGCGAGGCCCCGGGCCTTTGCTCGATATGAGTTCCGCACGAACAGGAGGCGCCAGTGGCGCCTCCGTCGTGAGCCAGGACTGTCCGAAATAGCGAGTAAAGGCCCGGGGCCTCGCTACGGGGCGGCCTGGGATGGTTATTAGAGATGCAGCACGCGGTCGCGGATCTCCTCGGTTCGGCCCTGGTTCCAGAATTGGGTACCGATGTAGCCGCACGTACGACGAGCGACGTTCATCTTCTCCTGGTCGCGATTGCCGCAGTTGGGGCACTCCCACACCAGCTTGCCGTCATCCTCGACAATCTTGATCTCGCCGTCGTAGCCGCACACCTGGCAATAATCGCTCTTGGTGTTGAGCTCGGCGTACATGATGTTGTCGTAGATGTACTGCATCACGCGGATGACAGCCTTGAGGTTGTCCTGCATGTTGGGAACCTCGACATAGGAGATGGCACCGCCCGGCGAAAGTTGCTGGAACATACCCTCGAACTTGAGCTTGTCGAATGCGTCGATCTCCTCGGACACGTGGACGTGGTAGCTGTTGGTGATGTAGCCCTTGTCCGTCACGCCCGGGATGATGCCAAAACGACGCTGCAGGCACTTGGCGAACTTGTAGGTCGTCGACTCAAGCGGGGTACCGTACAGCGAGAAGTCAATATCGCTTTCGGCCTTCCACTCCGCGCACTTGTCGTTCATGCGCTGCATGACGGCCATGGCAAAGGGCGTGCCCTCCTTCTCGGTGTGGCTGTGGCCCGTCATGTACTTGACGCACTCATACAGGCCGGCATAGCCCAGGCTGATGGTGGAGTATCCGCCCACGAGCAGCTTGTCGATTGTCTCGCCCTTCTTCAGACGAGCGAGGGCACCGTACTGCCAAAGAATCGGTGCGGCATCCGAAAGCGTACCCATCAGGCGCTCATGACGGCACAGCAGGGCACGGTGGCACAGCTCAAGGCGCTCATCGAAGATCTTCCAGAACTTGTCCATGTCCTGATGCGAGCTCAGTGCGACATCAGGCAGGTTGATGGTCACGACGCCCTGGTTAAAGCGACCATAGTACTTGGGCTTGTTCGGATCATAGTTCAGCGCGTTGGCCACGTTGTTAAATCCGTTACCGGAACGGTCAGGCGTCAGGAAGCTGCGGCAGCCCATGCAGGTATAGCAGTCGCCGTTGCCCGCGGTCTCGCCCTTCGACAGCTTGAGCTCGCGCATCTTCTTCTCGGAGATGTAGTCGGGCACCATGCGCTTGGCGGTGCACTTAGCGGCCAGCTGGGTCAGGTAGAAGTACGGGGAATTCTCGTGAACGTTATCGTCCTCGAGTACATAGATGAGCTTGGGGAATGCCGGGGTAATCCACACGCCGGCCTCGTTCTTAACGCCCTCGTAGCGCTGGCGAAGCGTCTCCTCCACGATCATGGCAAGGTCGTGCTTCTCCTGAGGCGTACGGGCCTCGTTAAGATACATAAAGACCGTCACGAACGGCGCCTGGCCGTTCGTGGTCATAAGCGTCACGACCTGATACTGGATCGTCTGGACGCCGCGACGAATCTCGTCACGCAGACGGTCCTCAACGACCTCGCGGACCTTTTCGGGAGATGCGGAAACGCCGAGCTCCTCGAGCTCGCGGGCGACCTCGCCGCGAATCTTTTGACGGCTCACCTCGACGAACGGGGCAAGATGGGTCAGCGAAATCGACTGGCCACCGTACTGGGAGGAAGCAACCTGGGCGATGATCTGCGTCGCGATGTTGCAGGCGGTCGAGAAGCTGTGCGGCTTCTCAATCAGCGTACCCGAGATAACAGTGCCGTTCTGGAGCATGTCCTCCAGGTTCACCAGATCGCAGTTGTGCATGTGCTGGGCAAAGTAATCCGAATCGTGGAAATGAATCAGGCCCTCATTATGGGCATCCACGATCTCCTGGGGCAGCAGCACACGCTGAGTCAGGTCCTTGGAGATCTCGCCGGCCATGTAGTCACGCTGAACGGAATTGACGGTCGGGTTCTTGTTGGAGTTCTCCTGCTTGACCTCTTCGTTGTTGCACTCGATCAGCGACAGAATCTTGTCGTCGGTCGTGTTCTTCTGGCGCTTCAGGCTCTGAACATAGCGATAGATGATGTAGTGGCGGGCAACCTCGTAGCAGTCG
>CABUTL010000190.1 GCA_902494375.1 uncultured Collinsella sp. | reverse complement strand
ATGGCGATGGGCAGATCAAAGCCGCTACCGGTCTTGCGAATATCGCCGGGCGCTAGGTTGACCGTAATGCCCGAGCGTGGGATCTCGAACCCGGCGGAGCGCATCGCGCAGCGAATACGACCGCGTGACTCCATCACCTCCATACTCGGAATGCCGAGCATCTGGATGCCCGGAACGCCACCGGCAAGCGAGACCTCGACCGTGACGTGAATCGCCTCGACGCCGCGGATGCAGGCCGCGTGAACGGCAAACGTCTCGAACGCCATCACGACACCTGCCAATCGAACGCGTTGTACTGATGCTCGATCTCAGCGATATGCCCGCCACGAATGGTGACACCCACGGCATCGAAGCGAATCGCCTTGAGCGGATAATGCTCCATGAGATAGCAACTTGCGATGCGGCGGTAGCGGCGTTGCTTTTGGGCGTCCACGGCCTCCTCGGGAAAGACCCGCGTGCTGCAATCCAGTGCAACGCGTCTGGTCTTGACCTCGGCCATCACCACGACATCGTCGAGCTCATCGAGCAGCACCAGATCGGCCTCGCCCTCGGTGCAACGATAACCCTGCTCCAGCAAGGTGTAGCCGCGCTCGTTAAAGTAGTCGATGGTGATCAGCTCGCCCAGCATGCCCAGCTCGCGGGGACTGAGTCCCTTGATAAACTCGGGCGTCATCGCCCCGCAGTCGAGCTCGCCGTTTTCCCAACGCTCCTTGAGCTGCTGCGTCTTGCTCTTTATGCTTGCGGCACTCATGGGGTCTCCTTTCCCGCACGCTGCATTGCCCCGATGATGAGGGCACCTTTCATGCGGGTAAGTACCGGAAGCAAACCAAAAGCTGACCAAATGCCGTCAAAAAACGGGCCGTACGCAGCAATGGTGTTGCATACGGCCCGCTACCAGCAGGTTTATAAAACCCCAGAGGTCCCTGTCTCCACAATTGACCTAGAAAAGGCGCTCAGTCTGCAGAAAGTTTCCGCAAAAGCTCACGCGGTGCAGAGGACAAAGTCCATGTTTGCGAATCGCCTCGATATGCTCGGGGCTTGCATAGCCCTTCGACTCGGCCAGATGGTACTCGGGATACTCGGCGTCGTACTCGACCATCATCTCGTCACGCGTGACCTTAGCCATGATGGACGCCGCGGCGATGCAGGCGATTTTGGCATCGCCCTTCACCACGTCGCGCTCGTTGGGAACGGCGCCCAAGGGGTTGCCATCCATGAGGACGCAGTCGGGTTCAAGTCCCGTATCGGCCACGGCGCCCGCAACGGCAGTACGGATAGCACGGGCCATGCCCATTTCATCGATATCCTTCGGCGCGATATGGCAAAAACCGATCGCCGTCGCCACCTCGGCAATCTTCACTGAGAGCAACTCGCGGCGCGCGTGCGTGAGCTTTTTGGAATCGTTGATACCCCAGACGCGCGGCTCCATAGGAAGACAGACGGCGCATACCGTCAAAGGACCGGCCACCGATCCGCGGCCCACCTCGTCGACACCAACGACCACCCCATCGCCGCCAAGCTCATGCATAAGCTCGTACATGTCATTGACGCGCTCGCGCTCGGCAAGCTCTTTGGCATGGCGTTTGAGGGCGCGTTCGCAAGCCTTGATCACCTGCTGGCGCGGGTCCTCGCGATAATGCTCCACGAGGGCGGGAATCTCCTCAAACGTGGCGCTCGCCAACTCACCGGCAACCTGCGATGCCGAAACCGAGCTCGTCATGTTGGCCATACCAGGCCCTCCTTGCATGCAAATCAGATAAAAAGAAGGGCCACCCGAAGGTGACCCTTGTGTCCAAACGAGTGGACAGACGCTGCGATCTTCTTAGCGCTTCTCGGGGATGCGAGCAGCCTTGCCAACCTTGTCGCGGAGGTAGTACAGCTTGGCGCGACGGACGCGACCATGACGAACGACCTCGAGCTTGGCGATCTTGGGGCTGTGAAGCGGGAAGGTACGCTCAACACCGACACCGAAGGACATCTTGCGGACGGTGAAGGTCTCGCGGGCACCGGCGCCGGCCATGCGGATGACGTCGCCCTGGAAGACCTGAATGCGCTCGCGGTCGCCTTCCTTAATGCGGTAGTGAACCTTGACGTTGTCGGCGACGCGAACCTGAGGAATGTCCTCGCGGATCTGCTGACGCTCGATTGCGCGGATGTAATCCATGTGCAATTCCTTACTCTTCTAGAGGTGCCGTACCACCTTGGCCGGCACGTAGTTGAACAAACGTATTCGAGTATACACGCGCGGGTTTCTGCTGCAAGAACAATTTTTTACGCAGACAAAAAGACAAAACCCGCACATGATAACCGCCCGTCTCACGAATGAGACGGGCGGCATGAAGGGGGACTACGCTAGGCGTCTAAACGCTAAACGCTAGGCGGAACGCTTGGCCTCGAGCTTGGCCTGAGCGGCAGCCAGGCGCGCGAGGGGCACACGATAGGGCGAGCAGGAAACGTAGTCCACGTCGGCCACGTTAAACAGGCCCTTGATGGACTTGGGGTCGCCGCCGTGCTCACCGCACACGCCAAAGTGCATGTCGGGGTTGGTGGCACGGCCCTTCTCGACGGCCATGCGTACCAGCTCGAGTACTGCCGTATCGATGGTCTCGAAGGGGTTGTCCTTCAAGATCTTCTTATGCATGTACAGCGGGATGAACTTAGCCTCGGCGTCGTCACGCGAGAAACCGAAGGTCGTCTGGGTGAGGTCGTTGGTGCCAAAACAGAAGAAGTCTGCGTAATGGGCGATCTCGTCAGCGACCATGCAGGCGCGCGGCAGCTCGAGCATCGTGCCCACGGGAATATTGAGCTCGACGCCTTCCTCGGCGGAAACCTCGGCGATCACGCGCTCGATAACCTCGCGGGTCTGGACATGCTCGGCCGTGATGGAAACGAGCGGAACCATGATCTCGGGGCGCGGGTCGACACCCTCCTTGATAAGGCGGGCAGCGGCCGTGGCGACGGCGCGAACCTGCATGAGCGGCAGATCGCCAAAGACGACGGACAGGCGCACGCCCCGTAGGCCGAGCATCGGGTTGGACTCGACCATGCCGTCGATACGACGCAAGCGGGCGCGCAGGACGGCAAGCTCTTTCTCGCTGGCACCAGCGGCTTCCTTCTTGGTGATGGCGACCTCGAGCTCGCGAGGATTATCCAGGAACTCATGAAGCGGCGGATCGAGCAGGCGGACGACCACATCGCGACCGGACATGGTCTTGAACATCGCCAGGAAGTCCTCGGTCTGAACCTTGAGCAAGTCGGCCAGGGCCTGCTGCTTCACGGCCTCATCGTCAGACAGGATAAAGCTCTGGATGATGTTCTTGCGATCGCCCAGGAACATGTGCTCGGTGCGGCACAGGCCAATAGCCTCGGCGCCAAACTCGAGGGCGAGCATGGCATCCTCGGGATTGTCGGCGTTGACACGCACATGGTTGGCATGGCCGCTGGTCTCGTCCAAACGGATTTCGTCGGCCCAGGACAGGAT
>CABUTL010000189.1 GCA_902494375.1 uncultured Collinsella sp. | reverse complement strand
GGATACCGAAGAGGCCGAGTAGCAGCACAGATGGCAGATTCCACCACCGATTACAACAATCTAGACCCCTTGGGTGACGAGGCGGCGGTTGTCGATGAGGTCGACGCCGCCGTCTCGGGCGCTCGCAAGAAGCCGCGCGCCGTCGATATGGTGCCCGAGGAGCCCGACGCGATGGCGCCGGACGAGGAATACCAGCTCACGCCGGCGGGTCGTCGCGAACGCATCGGGCAGATTGTACGCCTGGTCAAAAAGTACCGCGTGTGGGATAACCTCACGCCGGTTCGTTTGCGCCGCCTGCTCGAGGAACTCGGCCCCATGTTCGTTAAGATGGGGCAGATTCTGGCCAACCGGTCCGAGATTCTGCCGCAACGCTTTTGTGACGAGCTGCGTCGTCTGCGCTCCGATGTGGAGCCGGTGCCGTACGAGGTCGTACTCAGTTGTTTGGAAGAAGAATACGGCCTGCGCCTGGGGGAGATGTTCGATGCGATCGACCCCAATCCGCTCGGTAGCGCATCGCTCGCGCAGGTGCACCGCGCTCGTCTGGTGACGGGCGAGGACGTGGCTGTCAAGGTGCAGCGCCCCGGTGCACAGCAGGTTATGGCGCAGGACATCGATATCATCCGCTCGGTGGTGCGTATCGTTTCCAAGTTCGTCAACACCGATCAATTCGTTGACCTGCACGGCGTAGTCGAGGAGTTGTGGACCTCGTTTCGCGAGGAGACCAACTTTTTGGCCGAGGCCAAAAACCTCAACGACTTCTACGAGTTCCATAAGAGCGTTCATGGCGTGACGTGCCCTAAATCCTATCTGGACCTGTGCACCGAGCACGTGGTGGTTATGGACTACGTCGACGGCATTTCGATCGCCGATCCTGAACGCTTGGTAGCCGAGGGCTATGACCTGGAAAAGATCGGTGCCGCGATTGTCGAGGACTACTCGACGCAGGTGCTCGACGACGGCTTTTTCCATGCCGACCCGCATGCGGGAAACATCATCCTCAAGGACGGTATCGTTTACTTTATCGACTTGGGCATGGTCGGACGCATGTCGAGCCACGATCGTGGCATCGTTAAGGACATGATTTTCGCCGTGGCCGAGGGTGACGTGCCCAAGCTCAAGGACTCGCTCATGCGCTTTGCCGTGACGCGCGGCGATTCTGCCGAGCTCGACCATTCGGCCTTTTTGTCCGATTTGGACTTTATCGTGGCTGACTTTGCGGGCCTTGACCTGAAGGATCTGGATATCGGCGAGTTTTTGACCTCGCTGCTAAACCTGGCGCGCAAAAACGATGTTGAGCTGCCGAGCGTGGTGACGATGTTCGCGCGCGGCATGGTGACGCTCGAGGGCCTGTTGACCGAGTACATGCCCAACGTCAACATGATCCAGATCATCCAAACCCACATTAAAAACGAGAAAAGCACCTATGCGCGCGTGCGCGACATGGGGCGCGATCTTGCCGCGAGCAGCTATCGCGCGGCGAAGGGCTCACTCGAGGCGGCTGAGTACCTGGGGCTGGCTTCGCGCATGCTCACGCGCGGCCAGCTTAAGGTGAACACGCAGATCATGAGCAGCGATAAGGCGCTGCGACAGCTGGGCGGAATTATCGACCGCATGTCGATGGCTATCGTTATCGCCGGCCTGTTTATCGGTTCGTCGGTGGTGTACTACGCACGCATCGAGCCGGTTGTGTTTGGTATCCCGGTCATTGGCTTTATGGGCTACGTGAGCGCGCTGGTGCTGGCGCTTATGCTGGGCCGCAATATCTGGCTCAACAGCCACGGCGGCAAGCACTAGAGGCTGCGACCGTCACCGCATTTTCCTATCGCAAACAATAGCTTTTACCTTGGGCTTCGCCTGCGTGCGAGGCCCTTTTTGCGTGATACCATATCGACGGTAATAATCGATGGCCTAGATGGTGGTGCGGAGACGCACGAATGCGCGGTTTTCCTGCGCGTTTGGGAGAATCGGGGTGCAAGTCCCCGGCTGTACCAGTAACCGTAATTCCTCTTGACTCGGGATGTTTGCGTCGCAGATCGGACGGCGCGCCTGAGCCGTTAAGGTTAAGTCGGATCGCCTCCCATCTTGCATGCGGTTGCGGCTTTTGCCGCCGGTGTGCATAGGGCTCTGGAGGGAAGGGGGACCCCGATGGGGGAACTCGAGCGCAACATGCGTGATGACGTGGGGCAGCTTCAAGGCAACGCTCCAAGTGCAGACAGTAGGAGACAAATGGATATGTTTGAGGACGAGCGCCAGCGCGTCTCGCATCGCCGTGGCGCAATTGCGCGCGGCGTAGCCAAGCGCGGCCTGGTGGCATTCCTGGCCTTCGCGATGGCCTTTGGCACCACGCCGGCTTAGCTGTGGGCCGAGGGTGCCGAGGGCATTGCCGAGGCTGTGGCTCAGGCTGCGACGCCGGCCGAGGGCGCGGCAGCTGTGGACGGTGCTGCCGACGGTGTCGTTTCTGAAATCGGCTCTAACGCGAGCGATGCGTCGGTTAACGATGGCGCTTCGACGAATGCCGCAGATTGCAACGGCGTAGCGTCGGACGATTCTGCCGCAGTCGAGGCTTCTACTGCTTCGCCGGATTCATCCGAACAGAACGTCAAAAGCGTTGTCGCCGCTTCCGATGAGGCTGAATCTCGGCCTACCGAAGCCGCAAGCAAAGAGGTCTCCGCCACGTGCTCCGTCGTCGGCACCGACGCCAAGGGCGCCCAGCAGACCTGGGCCGCCCCCCAGCAGATCACGCTGAAGGAGGGCTCGACCGCGGCCGACCTCTCCGAGCAGCTCTTCAAGCAGGCCGGCCTCAAGGCCGACTACGACCCCAACGGCACCTGGGGCTGGGCGCTCAACACGATCACGTCGCCCTTCGATAAGGACCGCAAGCTCGGCTACGACTCGGCGACCGGCGCGTACTGGCAGCTGTTCGTCAACGGCAGCGCCTCCGAGGCCGGCGCGGGCGGCTACACGCTCAAGGACGGCGACTCCGTCGTCTGGTGCTACTCGAAGTACGGCGACCCCGCGCCCGAGCAGGTTTCCGTCACGATGGAGATTATTGGCAAAAAGGCCGAGATAGCTCAGCGTTGGACGAGCCCTTCGACCCAGGTGTTTGCTAAGGGCACGTCGATTAAGGATGCCTCTGCTGCTTACTTCGATGCCCTTGGCATAAAGTCAAAAATGTACGACCAATTTGGCTATTGGGGCGTCTATAGTCTCGTATCTCCGCTTGATGGCACCGAGCTGTCGGGTGCATGGTCGTTCTTTGTCAACGGCGTTCCTGGGTCTCAGCTCGATAGCGATTACGTGCTCAAGTCTGGCGACAAAATCGTCTGGGCTTTTGCTCCCGGCGATACTGTGCCCGGCGTCGACAGTGTTGTTGTTGACCCGGGTGCCGCACGTCCTAACTGGGATAGCGATTGGCCTGGTTATACGAGCGCCGACAAAGTAACCGACGCCCCTGTGCCCACGAAAGACGCTGAGGCAAAATGGGTGAGCGAG
>CABUTL010000188.1 GCA_902494375.1 uncultured Collinsella sp. | reverse complement strand
TTGAGCAAAATCGCGCCCTCGCCGCGGCAGCTCTCGCTGATCAAGAAGGTGCGGCCCGGCTGCGGCGAGAACAGTCCCGTCGGGTGAATCTGCACGTAGTCCAGATGCTCCATCGTAATGCCGTGCTCCTGCGCGATGTAGCAGGCGTCGCCGGTGAGCTGCGGATAGTTGGTGGAGTGATCGTACACGCCGCCGATGCCACCCGTCGCCCACAGCGTGTGGCGGGCATGGATCTTAAACGGCTTACCGGCATGCACGCCCTCAACGGCATTTGCCAGCTCGTCGGCGGGGCGAACCGAGTTGTCCTCGTCCACGGGAACGGCAACGACGCCGGTGCACACCGTAACGCCATCACGCTCGCCCGTCAGGATGTCGGTCATGGCCGCGTGCTCCAAAATCTGCACGTTGTCCAGCTTGCGAACGGCCTGGAGCAGCTTGGTCGTGATCTCCTTGCCCGTAATGTCGGCATGGAAGGCAATGCGCGGACGGCTGTGCGCGCCCTCGCGGGTAAAATTGAGGCTGCCGTCGGCCTTGCGCTCAAAATCCACGCCCATCGCTAGCAGGTCGTTGATGACCGAGCGGCTCGAGCGAATCATGATGTCGACGCTCTCGCGGCGGTTCTCGTAGTGGCCGGCGTGCATGGTGTCCTCAAAGAAGGCATCGTAGTCCGAGCCTTCGGGCAGCACGCAAATGCCGCCCTGCGCGAGCATCGAATCGCACTCATCGACCGCGCCCTTGGAGAGCATGATCACGCGCGTGCTCGTCGGCAGATTGAGGGCCGCGTACAGACCCGCCACGCCGCAGCCGGCAATGACGACGTCGCACTCCATATCGGGGTATTGCTTGGTTTCCACAGGAATCCTCTCCCTTGAATGTGACATAAGGGACCGTCCCTCATGCAACATTGTTCTAGCGTGCTGCGTACTCGAGCATGCGGTCGAGTGCGAGCTTGGCCTGGTCGGCAGCCTCGTCCGACACGCCGATCTGCACCTCGCCCTCGCCCGTCTCCAGGCATCGCACGAGCTTTTCGAGCGTGATGAGATCCATGTTGACGCAGGTGGGCTGCACCGCGGGGAAGTAGAACTTTTTGCCGGTGCCCTCGCAGCGGCGCTCGAGCTCGTAGAGCACGCCGCGGACCGTCACGATGATGAACTCGCTCGCGTCGGACTCCTCGGCGTACTTGATGATGCCGGCGGTGGAGCCGATGTAGTCGGCCTCGGCAAGGACATCGGCCTTGCACTCGGGGTGCGCCAGCACGAGCGCGTTGGGGTGCGCTTCCTGCGCGTCAACGATCTGCTCGACGGTGATGATGTGGTGGCGCGGGCAGTAGCCCTTGTTGAGGATGACGTGCTTTTGCGGCACCTGCTCGGCTACGAAGCGACCGAGGTTTTGGTCGGGAATGAACAGGACGTGCTGCTGCGGCAGCTCGGACACGATCTTAACGGCGTTGGAGCTGGTGACGCACACGTCGCTCCAGCTCTTGATCTCAACCGTGGAGTTGACGTAGCAGACGACAGCCAGGTCGTCGCCGTACTCGGCGCGCGCCGCGTCGACCGTCTCGCGCTTGACCATGTGCGCCATGGGACAGTCCGCGCCCGGCTCGGGCAGCAGCACGGTCTTAGTGGGATTGAGCAGCTTGGCGCTCTCGCCCATAAACTCCACGCCGCACAGCACGATGGTCTGCTGCGGCAGGCTCTTGGCGAGCTTGGCCAGGTAGAAGCTGTCGCCGACGTAATCGGCCACAGCCTGGACCTCGGGTGCCACATAGTAGTGCGCCAGGATCACCGCGTCACGTTGGGTTTTTAGTTGCTGAATGGCCTCGACGAGCTCTGCGGGCACCAATGCCGCGCGCTCCGTTGCCGTCGTTGCCGATGCCAGGCCGGCCGCGATATCGCGCGCAAGCTCCGACGCATCCATGTTCGCGCTCTGTGCCATCAAGGCCCCTCTCTTTTGGCGAATCTTGGGGCTTTAGTATGACACCTAGGTTTACAGCTGACAAGACAGCTGTAAACCTAGGTGTAAAGTTGAAATAAAGATTCAATCTTGGAGCGGGTCCATTTTCGAACTGGCAAGCTAAGGATAGTCGAGCTCTCGATAGCGCAGGAGGCATCTTTCGCCACCGCAATGCCGCTCGGCGCGAGTTGCGCACCGTGGGGCGCAAACGGGGTGTTCCTCCGCGGGTGGCGCGAACCCAATGTGGCAAAAATCGAACTACTAAGGGGGCCCGAATGCTCAAGATTATCGCCTGCGACGACGACGTCGCTTTTCTAGATAGACTGCACCGGATGATCGACCGCTGGTCGACCGAGACGGGCACGGCGGTCGATGTTGCGCTCGTCACGCGCGGCGAGGACCTGCTGGCCCGCCATGCCGCATCGCGCGCCGACATCATTCTGCTCGACATGATCATGCCGCTCGTCAACGGCATGGACACCGCGCGGGAACTGCGCCAGGCCGATACCGCCGTGCGCCTGGTGTTCCTCACCTCATCGCCCGAGTTCGCACTGGAGTCCTATGAGGTCCGCGCCTTCGACTATCTGCTCAAGCCCGTGACTTACGAACGCCTGGCGCGATTACTCGACGAGCTTTCGAGCATGCGACCTGACGCGACCGATGAGCTCGTAATCAAAACATCCTTTGGCTACCATGCCCTGCGCCTATCCGATATCGAATATGCCGAGGCCCGCAACAAGCACGTGGTATTCCACCTGCGCGACGGGCGCGATATCGAGGCGCTCGAGCCGTTCCGCAACATCGAGGACCAGCTGGCCAAAAACGCGAGCTTCTTTAAATGCCACCGCAGCTACCAGGTCAACCTGCGCAATATCGACCACTTCAACCGCACGGATATCGTCCTGCGCTCGGGCGATTGCATCCCGTTGGCGCGCAGCTGCAAGCAGGGTTTCCAGGATGCCTACTTTGCGGCACGGTTCGATGGCGGGAGACGCTAATGCTCCCTACGGCCGAGACGATACTTTGGGCAATCCACCACGCAACGACCCTGCTTTTTGGCGTTTTTGCCTCGGCGGCGCTCTGTGGTATCGAGATCAACCGGCGTCATGCGCTTGAGCTGGTGATGGTCGGCGCCGTAACCGGATGCGCATTCGGCCTCGCCGATGCCGTCGGCGGCGAGCTTTTCGCCCGTCAGGCATATCCACTCGTCGTGCATCTGCCGCTCGTCATCTATCTGTGCGCGCGCTATCACCTGAGCCCGCTGCTCGTTGTGCTGGGCGTCACCAGTGCCTACCTGAGCTGCCAGTTCAGCAACTGGATGGGCATCGCCGCGCTCGCCGCCACCGACTCGCAAATCGCGTACTATGTGGCACGCATTATCACCACGGCCGTCGTCTTTGCGATCCTGCTGCATTGGGCCAGCGACATCGGTCCGCGCCTGGCGGTCAAAAGCCCCACCGAGCTCGAGATTCTACTCATTCTGCCACTCGTCTATTACATCTTTGACTACGCCACCAATGTCTACACCACGCTCTTCCACTCGGGCTCCGTGGTGACGGTTGAGTTTTTGGC
>CABUTL010000187.1 GCA_902494375.1 uncultured Collinsella sp. | reverse complement strand
GCGTCCTCGAGCTCCTCGACCACGCGACGACGCTGATGCTCGGAGCTCGAAATCTGCCCGCGCATGTCAGACAGGCGCGACACCATGTTGTGGCCCTTTTCCTCGAGCAGGCGCATGTCGGAGTTAATGCGGCCGACCACATCTTGCATATGACGGCGCTGCTCGCCTAAGTCGCCCACAAACAGGCCCTTTTCCTCGAGCATGACCTGAAGCTTCTCGAGCTCGCGCTCCTTTTCGCCCAAGCGGTACTGCGCAAGCTCAAGCTCGGCGGCACCTTCCTTGGAGCGGCTCTCCAGGTCGTTCCACTGCGACTGCAGCGAACGCAGCTCGTCAACGGCCAGCATCTGCGTAAGCTCGTTCGCGCGCGAGGACAGCTCTTTGTACTTGCGCGCGCGATCGACCTGACGCTCCAGCGGTCGCAGCTGACGGGCGATTTCCTTATTGATGTCGCGGGCACGCGTCAGGTGCTCGTCCATCGACTTAATCTTTTTGAGCGCGCGCTCCTTGCGGCGCTTGTGCTTGGAGATGCCGGCGGCCTCCTCGATGAGGGCGCGACGCTCCTCGGGGCGGCTCTGCAAAATGGCGTCGAGCTTGCCCTGGCTAATAATGGAATGCGTATCCTTACCCAGGCCCGAATCGTGCAGGATGTCCTGAATGTCCATCAGGCGGCACGGACTCGAGTTGATGAGGTACTCGCTTTCGCCCGAGCGATACATGCGACGGGTGATGGCGACCTCGTCAAAGTCGACGGGCAGCATATGGTCCGAGTTATCGAGCACCAGCGTGACCTCGGCGACACCCACCGGCATGCGAGCCGACGAGCCCGAGAAGATAACGTCCTCCATGGCCTGGCCGCGTAGCTGCTTGGCGCTCTGCTCGCCCAGGACCCACAGAATCGAGTCGGAGATGTTCGATTTTCCCGAGCCGTTGGGACCGACGATGACGGTCAGGCCCGGCTCAAACGTCATATGGGCGCGGTCGGCAAACGACTTGAACCCTTTGAGCGTGAGGGACTTGAGATACACGGTTCCTCGCTTAAACAGGCTTCTTGTTCAGAATCACGCCGTTGGTGGTGTAGCCCATGCGGTCGAGCGCTTCGAGCGCGGCGGCCCCCTCGGCTTCCTTCTTTGAGGAGCCGGAGCCGCGACCCTGACGAATACCATCGATCAACACCACGGCGGTAAAGGTGGGCGCATGCGCCGGGCCCTCGGAGCCAACGAGCTTATACGCCGGGGGCTCGTGACCGTCGGCCTGCACGCACTCCTGCAAAAACGACTTGGGGTTCGCAGGATGCTCGGCACGCTCGGAAGCCAAATGCGGCTTAAGCGTACGGTGAATGAACTCCGCCGCAACGTCCCAGCCGGCATCCAGGTACAGCGCGCCCACGAGCGACTCATAGACGTTCTCGAGGGCTGAATGCAGGCCGCGCGCACCGGTACCGGTCTCGGAAGCACCAAAGATGATGATGTCGTCGATGCCCAGCTCGTGAGAAACCTCGGACAGCGTAGCGCCCGAGACAAGCGACACCTTCAGGCGCGTGAGCTTGCCCTCGTCAAACTCCGGATAGGACTCAAACAGGGAGCGTGCGACCACAGCGCCCAAAATGGAATCGCCCAAGAACTCAAGGCGCTCATAGCTGGCAGAAACCGGCTGGCCCTCGACTGCCGAGGGATGCGTAAGCGCCGCGCGCAGCAGCACCTTATTGTTGAACTCGTGGCCCAGGATTTCCTGGGCGCGCGTAAGTCGGTCGGATAAAGCCAAGACTTAGGCCTCCTTGGCAGCTTCGATAGCGTCGACGGCGTCGGCGACAGAGTTGAGCGAGAGCAGGGTCTCGTCATCGATCTCGAGGTTGAACTCGTCCTCGATAGCCGTAACCAGCTGCAGGCGCTCGAGCGAGTTGGCATCGAGGTCGTCAAAGGTGGTCTCCTCGCTAATTTCGGCAACATCGACGCCCAGAACGTCAGCAGCGACCTCGGCGATCTTGTCGAAGATTTCGGAGCGGTCCATAGCGCTTCCTCTCATAGTACATGAATACCAAAAGAATGGTACCGCCCGGGCGGTACCAAGACACGGTTCTGATTCTACCCCACGACGTGCGCCGCGAAGCACATAACAGCGCTCTAACTCGCTCTTACAAAACGATACTGTCCATAGAGTTGGCGACATTCTCGACCAGCCCGGCGCGCACGGCTTCGGCCGCCGCGAGCGTACCGTTTTTGACAGCCTCGACCGAGGTGGCGCCATGGCCGATCAGGACCACGCCGCGCAGGCCCAGAAGAATCGCGCCGCCCTTGGCGTCGCCAGAGAGCTTGGCCTTAATCTCGCGCATCTGCTTTTTGATGAGCAGCGCGGCGATCTTGGTGCCGAGCGAGGCCATAAAGGCGCCCTTGAGCTCCTGCAGCAAAAACTTGGCAGCGCCCTCGGTGGCCTTGAGCGCAATGTTGCCCGACATGCCGTCGGCGACCACGACGTCAAAATTGCCCGACGTAAGATCGGTACCCTCGCAGTTGCCCACAAAGCCGGGAACCGCGGCCTTCATGGCCGGGAAGCACGCTTTGGTAAAGTTAGAGCCCTTCTCGTCCTCGGTGCCGTTGGCAAGCAGGCCCACGCGGGGATGCTCGATGCCCAGGACGACGCGGGCATAGGCGCTACCCATCTGGGCAAAACGCACCATGTCATCGACCTCCACATCGGGGTTGGCACCCATGTCGCACAGCACCGTCAGACCGCCGGCGCGATTGGGCAGCGCATTGGTCAGACAGGGGCGCACCGGTTGCTTCTTGCCTTCGGCCTGATACCTAAACGGCGTCACGTAGGCGGTGGCAGCGGCGGTCATGGCACCGGTCGAGCCGGCGGAGAAGAACGCATCCGCGTTGCCCTTCTTAATGGCGCGGCAAGAAAGCACGATCGACGACTTACGCTTGGTCATCACGGCGCGAATGGGATCGTCATCCATGGCGATAACGTCAGGTGCCTCAAGGGCCTCAACACGTGCATGGGAAGCTGCAAAGGGATTGACGATTTCGGCCGGGCCAGCCGCCAAGACCTCGATATCGGGATCGGCGGCAAGCGCAGCCTCGATACCATCGAGAACAACCTGAGGTTTCTCGTCTCCGCCCACAACGTCTACACAAACGCGAACGTTACTCATATATATGCTCCTTATACAAAAATGGCCGACTCATTGAGCCGGCCATTGTGGTTCCATTTGGAACGGCATCCCATCCAGAGTATACCGTTACTCGGTAACGATAACCTCGCGGTCCTTGTAGAAACCGCAGCTGGGGCACACGTGGTGCGGAAGCTTGACAGCGCCGCAACGGGGGCACGTGGACTGAGCCGCAGCCGAGATCTTCATGTTGGCGGAACGACGGGTGTGAGTGCGGATACGACCCTGCTTTTGTTTAGGTACGGGCATAGTGACCTTCCTTATGAACTATCCAGTGTGGCGATTACGCGCAAGTAGCGATACTACCACAGTTTTACTCATCAAGCTTGAGATTCTTCAATGCTGCAAATGGATTTTCCATGGCAGCGGCCCATTCTGCCTCTGCCTGGGCGGCGCAATCGCATTGCTCGACG
>CABUTL010000186.1 GCA_902494375.1 uncultured Collinsella sp. | reverse complement strand
CTTTAACGGCTCCAAACACCGCCGCGTCATGCAGTACCGCATGCGCAATGCCGCGGGTGACTACGTTCTCTGCCGTGCTCGCGGGTTTCGCATCGACGGCGACGGAAATGCCCCCTCGCTCTATGTCGGCGAACTTGTCAACCACTCACTCGCCGAAACCGTCGACGCCGCTACGGGCCTCGGAACGCAGCGTATGCTGATCAACGCTATCGATGCCTGCCGCCGCGATCGTTGCGAGACGGGGCTTATAGCGGTGCGCGTTCGTGGCACGACAAAGCTCAACGAGCTCTACGGGGCCGAGGCTGTCGACAACATGCTTGCCGAATACGCAGGCCGCATGCTGTCGATCACCCGCGGCAGGAGCCGGGTCTACCGTTCACGAAGCGTCCAGTTCGTCGTGCTCAGCAACGATTTGGACCACGAGGCATTCGAGCAACTGACCCGCCACCTTAAAGAGGCCGTTTTCGCTCCTGTTCAAATCGCAGGCGACGCCATTACTCCCGTCTGTCTTGTCGTCCCGGCCTTTTACGAGCACTTAACCCATCAAGCGACCGCCGTTTTAGGCGAACTCGACCGTCGCCTTCGCACGGCCGGCGGGCTTGTTCCCAACGACAGCCTCCCCATACCCGAGGCGGAGCGCAAAAGCGCCATCGCCGAACGTATCGACTCGCTCACGGGACTCTATCGACCCAGCGAGTTTATGCGGCGCGCCAACGCATTTCTCGAGGCAAGGCGCGACGGCACCTGGTGCATCGCCACGGTCGACATGGGCCACATGCGCCTGTTTAATGAATGGCACGGCCAGGCCGAGGGCGACCGCGTACTCGCCGATGTGGGCACGGTCCTCAAGGACATCGAGAATGCCGATATGGGCGTCGCAGGGTACTGGGGCCAAGATGACTTTTGCGCACTCATCCCCTTTAAGCACATCACCGTCCATCAAATCTACAACCGCGTTCGCGAGGCCGTAGCCAGGCATGATGACGGCGTAGGGTTTTGGCCGTCCATGGGCATTTACCCCATCGACTCCAATGAGGAGATCACCATCGATGCGCAGGCAAAGGCCATGTTTACCAATCGACGCGCCAAAAACGACTTCAAGGAGCGCATTGCCATTTTCCGCCCCGAAGAATATGAACACGAGATTGCGTTCCACCGCACGCTGACCGAGTTCCAGTACGCGCTCTCAAACGGCCGCATCACATACTACCTGCAGCCCCAGGTCGATATGGAAACCGGCGAGATCATTGGCGCCGAGGCACTCACCCGCTGGATTGACAAGGACGGCTCTCTCATTTCGCCCGCAACGTTTATCCCCGCACTCGAGGAAAGCGGCTTTGTGGTGACGCTCGACAAGTACATTTGGCAGGGTGTCGCCTCGTGGCTGCGCGAGCGTTTCGATCGCGGCCTTCGTGTGGTTCCGGTCTCGCTTAATGTGTCGCGCGTGGATATCCTTGCCTGCGACGTTGCCGAGCATATGGGGGCGCTTGCCGCCCAATACAACCTACCGCCCGAGCTCATGCGTATCGAGATCACCGAGACGGCTTATACGGGAGAGTCCGAAGCCGTGGACAAACTGACAGCCGACTTGCACACCCGCGGCTTCTCGACCTATATGGACGATTTTGGCACCGGTCAGTCCACGCTCGCGATGCTCAAGAACGTCAACGTCGACGTCATCAAGCTCGACCGCACCTTTGTGCCCACCGACCGCGATCAAGGCCGCAGCGCGCAGATCGTGTCATCGATGCTCGAGATGGCGCAGTCGCTCCATCTGCCCATTGTAATCGAAGGCGTCGAGACAGATGAGCAGGCGAACATGCTACGCCACATGGGTGCCCGCTACGCTCAGGGCTTCCTCTACTACCGCCCCATGCCGGCGAAGGATTTTGAGGCATTACTCGATGGCGGCAATAACAACTGATACGCTCGCACGCAAAACGCCACCGCCGAAGGGGGCATTTGTCTCCATTAACTAACTTATATCCCCAGTTCAAACCGAATTGGGGATATGATACAAACCGTTGTTCCGCCCAAGGAGGTTATCCATCATGAACGAGTCATATCGCCTGGGTGAGCAATCGATTATTGCCTATCTTCAGCGACTTGCGAATGGCATCTCGACCGCCGAACTCGATGTTGCCGCGCTGCCTGCTGAGCTGCGCGCCGTTGGCGAGCAACTGCAAAAGACGCATGCCATCCTGCAACAAGAGCGCCGGCTGCTTGAGAGCAACGCCTATATCGACCCGCTCACCAACTTGGGCAACCGCGGCGGACTCGACCGTCACGTCGAGCAACTCTGGCACAAAGGTGACCCCTTCACCTGCGCCTATATTGACATCGACCATCTCAAACATTGCAATGATAGGTTTGGCCACGCCGAAGGCAATCGCTATATTCTGAGCATCTGCCGCACGCTCTCCGAAACCATGGAGCACGATGAGATGCTGTTCCGCATCGGTGGAGACGAGTTTGTGCTCATCTCGCTCTCCGCAAACGAGACCGAACTCGAGCAGCGCTTGGAGCGGGTACGTGCCGGGCTGATCGAGGCGAGCTCAGGTGGCAAGGCGCCCATGATCGCCAGCTTTAGCTTTGGCTGCTCGCGCGTCGATCCACTTGCCGGCGACACGCGTCGCCAGATGACGATGGATGCCGATCGCAAGATGTATCGCTATAAGCTTATGCATCGTGTGCAGCAACCGAAAGACAATGACGCGCCGCAACGCCCAATCGTCGATCAGCTTCCCTGCAACGACCGGGTGTTCCAAGCGATCTCCATGAGCTCCGAGACGCGCTATCCGTTCATCCTTAACCTCGATACGGGAGAATCGCAATGGTCGGTTAACGCCGTGCGCGATTTTGACCTGCCCTCCCAGCACCCTTTTAACTCACTCGACATGTGGCTCGCCCGCGTTCATCCCGAGGACCGCGACAACGTACGCGCCGAGCTCGACATGGTGATAAACGGCACGTGGCACTTCCACTACATGCAGTATCGCGTAATGGATGCCACCGGAAAATACGTGCTTTGCGACTGCACGGGCTACCGTTTGGACGGCACCGATACCGAGCCCAGCATGTATGTGGGCATTATCATCAACCGAAGCCTAGCGGATACGACCGACTCGGTAACGGGTCTGGGCGATATTCACGCTCTGGTCAACGCCATTGGCGAAATGCGCCGCGTGGCGCGCGAGGCAGGCTTTATTGCCATTAAGGTTGACGATATCGCCGAGGTCAATGCCCGCTTTGGATTTGATGCGGGCGACCGTGTTTTGGCAGAAAGCGCCGCCTGCCTTATGGAATGCTCGCGCGGCAAGGGTCGTCTGTTCCGCTCGACGGAACCAATGTTCGTGGCGCTTTTCGACGACTTTGATCCCGAAGAGACCGACGAGCTCGCAAACGAAATCGAGCGATTCTTGGGGTCGCCCGTGCTCTTTGGCTCATTTGAATATCAGCCGCCCATTCGTGTGGCGACACTTCATCTGGACGCTGTCGACCGACAGCCCGTTTCCATTTTGAACGAGCTCAAAGCGCTGCTTAAAGAGGCGCCGCAAGTACCAGGCACCAAGCTGGATTAGCGTCGTGGG
>CABUTL010000185.1 GCA_902494375.1 uncultured Collinsella sp. | reverse complement strand
CTTGGGACTGGTTCGTGGGACGAGGGGGAATGACCTATGGGTCTGTTCGGTGACATTGCGAGAGCCGCCGCTAACGTCGCTCTCAGCACGGCGAAGGATATGATGGGGGACGCTGCTGCCGCCAAGCTTGGCCAGCAGGTTGGCGTTGGCAAGTCCATATCGTTTCGCGGTGAGTGCGAGCGACCCGTATACGTCTATTACGGCGAGCCGTTGAGGAAGATTCGTAAAGGTGATGTGTTCGATGCCGAGGTCGTGACGAAGCCAATGCGGCTGAGAAGCGAGCTCACGGGTGGCGTATGGGACACCGCGGACGACGGCTTCGCGCTCGCGTACAAAGGAAAGGTGTTTGGGGCAGCGTCGGCTCTCGGAAACACGTTCAAGGACATTACGGAGCTCGGATACAGGATCACTGTGTCGTGCAGAATGACGGGATGGTACGCCAAGGGAATCCCGACCGTCGTCATGATGATCGACGAGCCCGAGGAGATATTCGCGTGGCTCGATGCCTGCAAGGGCCTTGGGCGCGACGTCAGCTTCGAGGAAAGGCATTCCCCCGAATGCGAGTCGGCCGCCTTATCGGAGCGCACCAGACTTGAACTGTCGAAGGCGTGCGGGCGAGAACTGCCGGTGGGCGTGGACGGAGACTGTGTCTACATCGAGGATGACAAGTGGACCGGCATGAGAAAAAGCGGGGTATTTCCGGTCGAGGTCTCCACGGAGCTGATCCCGACTCCTCGCGGGTCAACGGCGAAACCGCATGTCGCCGTCTTTGTGGACGGGGCGATGGCGGCCGATATCAGCGCGAGGTGCGTGCACTACAAGACCCTCGCCGAGCACGCCGGCGAACGCCCCTATTTCGCCTGCTGCCAAAAGCGAGAAGGTCACGATGGCTCTCCCATATGGAAGGTGACCGTTGTCTATCTCGGAAGATAAAAGAGCCCCGTCGGCAGCGCTGGTACCGCTTTAGCCGACGGGGCATCCAACCAGTGCACCCATGCAAACTCAACTTGAAGGAAGGGTGACATCCACATTATGCCAAAGAGGGCAGTGATATACACGAGATTCTCGTGCAACAGGCAGCGCGAGGCCTCAATCGAGGACCAGCTGCGCGTCTGCCGCGAGTGGTGCGCGCGCGAGGGCTACGAGGTCGCGGCGGAGTACTGCGACCGCGCCGTGTCGGGACGCACCGACGACCGCCCCGAGTTCCAGCGGATGATAGCCAACGCCGGCGAGAGCGAGATCGTCCTCGTCTACATGATGGACCGCTTCAGCCGCGGCGAGTACGACGCGCCGATATACAAGCGCGAGCTCGCCACGCACGGCGTCAAGCTGGTCTCGGCGCTCGAGCAGATACCCGACAGCCCGGAGGGCATCATCTACGAGAAGCTGCTCGAGGGGCTCGCCGCCTGCGAGTCGAGAAAGACCGCCATCAGGACCAAGCGCGGAATGGAGGGCAATGCCCTCAAGTGCAAGACCAACGGCGTGCGCATCTTCGGATACCGCAGGAACGAGGACGACGAGTACGAGGTCGACGAGGCGCAGGCGGCGTGGGTGCGCGAGGCCTTCGCGCTGAGGCTTGAGCGCATGTCCATGAACGCGATAGCGCGCGAGTTCGCTCGGCGCGGTCTCAGGACGCGCAAGGGCAACCCGTGCGGCCAGGCGATGGTGCAGCAGATGCTGCGCGACCGCAGGTACACGGGCAGGTACGAGTGGGGAGGCATCGTCCGCGAGGGCGGGATGCCGGCGATAGTGGACGAGGTGACGTTCATGGAGGTCCAGGGGATCAAGTGCCGCAAGCAGCGCTCGAGCGAGAACTGGGGCGACTTCGCCCTCGCGGGGACGGCGCTGTGCGCGGAATGCGGCAGGAACCTGCAGGGCGTGAGCGGCAGGGGCCGCAACAACGTGAAGTACGAGTACTACAGCTGCCCGGGGTCGTGCGTCCGCAACATCAGGCGCGAGGAGCTCGAGGGCTCCATAGCCTCGGCGCTGCGCGGGCTGCTCGGCGACCGCGGCGAGGCGCTGCAGATAGCCGACATGGTAGCGGAGCGCGCGGACACGGCCGAGGTGCGGGCGCGCCGCAGGCAGGCCGAGGACTCGCTCAGGGCCGCGGAGAGGGGCCTGAGGAACATCCTCAACGCCATCGAGCAGGGCGTGATAGCACCGGGCGTGAACGAGCGCATAGCCGAGCTCGAGGAGCAGCAGGCGCGCGCGAGGTACGACCTCGAGGCCATCACGGACGAGCGGATAGACCCGGAGCGCTTCGCCGACTTCCTGCAGTGCGGGACGGCGCTCGACGACGCGACGCTGCTGAAGGCGTTCGTGTGGCAGGCTGTCGTCTCGGAGGACGAGATACTGGTCACGCTGAACTACGACAAAAAGGGCGAACCCGCCAGATTGGACATCCAGCGGGTTCGAGCAAAATTGGAATGGTGCCCCATGTTGGATTCGAACCAACGGCCTTCTGCTCCGGAGGCAGACGCTCTAATCCCCTGAGCTAATAGGGCCAACGTCTGGCATTATACCCAAGTACACCACGGGCTATCAAAATAAAAGAAAAAGCTTTGCAATTCCGAGGAAGACGCGGCTCAACGGCCCACTTTAGAAGGCAAAAGCGAGTCAGATAGTATAAACTCTCATGCACCATATGTACACGGCTCGCGATGCGGGCCGTTTTTGCAAGGGTTATCCATCGAGGTGAGAGGCACACCATGATTGCAATTTTAAAAGAGAGCGCCAGCGACGAGGCCGTCAGCCATATCGTCAGCTGGATTGAGAAAAAGGGCCTGAAGACCGATGTCTCGCGCGGCGAGAATGAGACGATCATCGGCCTGGTGGGCGATACGACCAAGATCGACCCATTCCTGCTCGAGTCCATGGATGTCGTCGAGCGCGTGCAGCGCGTTTCCGAGCCGTTCAAGCGCGCCAACCGCAAGTTCCACCCCGAGGACTCCGTCATCGACTGCGGCCACGGCGTCAAGATCGGCGGCGATCAGTTCCAGGTCATCGCCGGCCCGTGCTCCGTCGAGGGCGAGAACCTCATCCGCATCGCCCGCCGCGTGAAGGCCGCCGGTGCCACGATGCTGCGCGGCGGTGCCTACAAGCCCCGCACTTCCCCGTACGCCTACCAGGGCATGGGCCCCGCCGGTCTGGACCTGCTGTGCGAGGCGTCTGCCGAGCTCGACATGCCGATCGTCACCGAGATCATGGACCCGCGCGACGTGCAGGTCTTCCTGGACAAGAAGATCGACGTCATGCAGATCGGCGCCCGCAACGCCCAGAACTTCCCTCTGCTCAAAGAGGTCGGCAAGACCAAGACTCCGATCTTGCTTAAGCGCGGCATGTCCGGCACGATCGACGAGCTGCTTATGGCCGCCGAGTACATCATGAGCGAGGGCAACGACAACGTCATCCTGTGCGAGCGCGGCATCCGCACCTTCGAGACCCGCACCCGCAACACCTTCGACCTTAACGCCGTGCCGGTGCTGCACCACCTGTCGCACCTGCCCGTCGTCGCCGACCCCAGCCACGCCGCCGGCTACACCCGCTACGTCGAGCCCATGGCGCTCGCCGCGACCGCCTGCGGTGCCAACGG
>CABUTL010000184.1 GCA_902494375.1 uncultured Collinsella sp. | reverse complement strand
GGGAAGCATGGCCATGCCGGTTTCGAAGGCCGAAGCGCCAAGCGAGGTTTGCAGCAGCAACGGCAACAGCGTGTTGGTGACCAGGCATGCGGCGTTGATGAGCGTGACGATGATGGCGGCCACGCGGAACTCGCGCGTCTTGAGCGTGCCCAGTTGAAGCAGCGGGTCCTCGATTTTGCCCTGGCGTACGACGAACAGCACCAAGCACACGACACCCGCGACGATCGAGCCGAGCACCACGGGGTTGCCCCAACCCATCGACGAGGCGCTCGAGAACCCGTAGAGAAGTCCGCCGAAGGCGATGGTGGAGAGGACGACCGAGGGCAGGTCGAGCTTGGGGTTCTTCAGCTCGCCCACGTTTTTCAGCATGAACACGCCCAGCACCAGCACGAGAATTGCGAGGGGGACGATGGCACCGATCATGGTGCGCCAGCCGTACGTGTCGATCACCGCGCCGCCTACGACGGGGCCGACCGCGGGACCCGCCGACATGACGATGCCCGCCATGCCCATAGCCGTTCCTCGTTTCTCGACGGGGAACACCAGCATGGGAACCACCGAGACCAGCGGCATGAGCACGCCCGAACCAGCCGCTTGCAGCACGCGACCGATGATGAGGAACAGGAAATCAGGGGCTGCGGCGCACAGCAGCGTGCCCAGCGCGAACACCAGCGTCGCCCCGAAGAATAGCGCGCGGGTGCTGAACTTGTCGATAAGGAACGCCGAAACGGGGACCATGATGCCGCTCACCAGCGGGTATATGGACATGATCCACTGGGCAGTCGAGGCATCGATGGCGAAATCGGACATGATGACCGGCAGCGCAGGCGACATCACCGTTTGGTTCAGTAGCGCCAAGAAGGCACCCAGGACGACGACCGCGACGATGCGGATCTGGGTACCGGTAATGCGCCCATTGGCGGGCGCGACCGTACAATTATCAGACATAAGCTTCCTTCGTATCTATTCGATTCTTCGCCGAAGGCGCGCCGGCCCACGGGCGAAATAACATGCACGTGCTATGCGTGCATCAGATACGACAGGAAGAAAGCGGCTGCTCAGAGCGCACTTGGGGAACAACAGGAGAGGCCCCGTATACCAGGGGCCGCCGAATTGCGATGTATGCTTTGGTCAAATCCTTCATAGCGGGGAGGTATTCTAGCAGCCGTCTTCGCCCCTTTCAAGGGATGTAACCCAGACGTTGATTTTCTTCACCGAGGCGCCATCGTTGACGGGTGGCGTGCTTCTCTATCGCCACACCGCGGGGCGAGGGAACGCCGCGGCGAGCTTGTACATCGGCTATGTGTGCAGCTGCGAGCGTGTCGCCGGCGCGCGCTGGGCGCCAGTCCGATCCGGCCGACTCTTGCCGACGGTCGGTCGCCGTCCTCCTCCATCTCCGCCTGCTCTGTTTTTGCTCGGCTCCCTTGTCGTATCATGGACGGACGAGAATTGAGCGAAGGCGGTACGTATGAACATCCAGATATTCGGCACGAAGAAAAGCTTCGATACCAAGAAGGCGCAGCGCTACTTCAAGGAGCGTCGCGTGAAGTTCCAGTTCATCGACTTGAAGGAAAAGGGGATGAGCAAAGGCGAGCTCGAAAGCGTGGCGCGCGCCGTCGGCGGGATCGACGCTGTGATCGATCCAAAGGCGAAAGATGCCGACACGGTTGCGCTCGTACAGTATCTTGCTGCCGACCAGAAGTTCGAAAAGGTGCTCGATAACCAGCAGATTCTTCGTGAGCCCATCGTTCGCAACGGCCGCCAGGCAACCGTTGGCTACGAGCCTGACGTGTGGAAGGGCTGGGAATAAAGTGAAGCGCCCACGCCCGTGGTTTTATCCACGGACGCGGGCGCTTGCGTAAGACGTCTCTTGTCGTTTGAGTGGAGCGCCCCGGCGGCGCTGAACAACGCGCCCCGGTGACGTGGCTCGGGGCTCTTTGTGCCGCGCATCTATGAGAGGAGATATTCGATGCGTACGTGCGCTACTCCATGTAGCCACCCTGAATGGCGGAAACTGCATGCTCGGTAAAGAACTTGAGCGTGCCGGAGGTATAGCGATTAGCCTTGGGCTTCCAAGCGGCTCGGCGCTCGGCCAGGACGGCATCGATCTCGGCCGGCTCCATCTCCTTGCCGGCGATGCCCACAATAGACAGCGAGCGCTCGGGGATGTTGATCTGGATAAGGTCGCCCTCCTCGATCAGGGCAATCGGGCCGCCCACGGCAGCCTCGGGCGAAACGTGACCGATAGCCGGGCCCTTGGAGGCGCCGGAGAAGCGGCCATCGGTGATAAGGGCAATGCTCGCACCCAGCTCGGGATCGCTGGCGATAGCCTCGGTGGTGTAGAACATCTCGGGCATACCGGAACCCTTGGGACCCTCATAGCGAATGATAACGGCATCGCCGGGCTTGACCTCGTGCGTCAGGACGGCGTGGATGGCGTCCTCCTCGCAATCGAACGGACGGGCCTTAAGCGTGGCCTGGAACATCTCGCGCGGAACAACCGTGTGCTTGACGACGGCGCCCTCGGGGGCAAGGTTGCCGTGGAGGATGGCGATGGAGCCGTCGGTACCAAAAGCCTGGTCAAACGGGCGAATGATGTCCTCGCGCTTGAGGTTCCATTTCTCCAAGTAGCGGCCGCACTTCTCGTAGTAGCCGTTGTTCTTAAGGTCCTCGAGGTTTTCGCCGAGAGTCTTGCCGGTGACGGTCATGACGTCGAGGTGGAGCATCGACTTGATCTCCTCCATGATGCGCGGCACGCCACCCGCATAGTAGAAGAACTGCGCCGGCCACTCACCTGCGGGACGAACGTTGAGCAGGTAGTGGGCACCACGGTGCAGACGGTCGAAGTCGTCGGCGGACATCTCGATGCCAAACTCGCGGGCGATCGCGGGAATGTGCAGCAGCGAGTTGGTGGAACCGGAGATGGCGCCGTGGACCATGATGAGATTCTCGAAGGACTCCTTGGTCACGATGTCGCGGGGGCACAGGTTGTGCTCGGAGAGCCACACGGACTGACGGCCAGCCTCGCGCGCAAACTCACGCAGATCGGAGCTGGTTGCGGGCAGCAGAGCCGTGCCGGGGAGCATAAGGCCCAGGGCCTCGGCGGTAACCTGCATGGTCGAGGCGGTACCCATAAAGGAGCAGGCGCCGCAGCTGGGGCATGCGTTGTGCTTGGCAAACTCGAGCTCCTCGCGGGAAATCTCGCCGCGCTCATAGCGGGCCGAGATGGCGCCGAGCTGCTCCAGGGTCAGCAGGTCGGGACCGGCATCCATGACACCGCCGGTAACGACGATGGAGGGGATGTTGATGCGGCCCATGGCCATGAGGTTCGCAGGCAGACCCTTATCGCAGCTGGCGACAAAGACGCCGGCGTCGAATGGAGTGGCCTTGGCATGAATCTCGATCATGTTGGCGATCATGTCGCGGCTGGGCAGCGAGTAGTTGATGCCGTCGTGGCCCTGGGCCTCACCGTCGCAAATGTCGGTGCAGAAGTAACGAGCACCGTGACCGCCAGCCTCGGCAACGCCAGCACGGACCTCCTCGACCAGATCAAACAGGCCGGCAGAACCCGGGTGCGAGTCGCCGAACGTCGACTCGATAATGACCTGCGGCTT
>CABUTL010000183.1 GCA_902494375.1 uncultured Collinsella sp. | reverse complement strand
GGTTTCGTTGCTTGAATGGCCTTCTTGTGGCATTACGAGTCAAAACCACCACAAAGGTGCCTGTCCCCAATGTGGTGGTTTGGAACACGTGGACGAAACAGGTTTGAAACACGGGTTTTGCGCGTCAGACACTCAAAAACGCTTCTACCTGCATCGTAATCAAAACGAAACATCTGCTTGTCGGCTTATGCGAAACTTTGCTGCAACAGTGCGATATTATCCATACTCGATAAAGCTCGCGGCGCATGGGGCGCCTCGAACGTCATTTTTCTTTTCCATCAATTGGAGGAAGCATGAGCTACACGCAGAAAGTTCTCGACGAGCTCAAGGCCCGCTATCCCGAGCAGCCTGAGTTCATCCAGGCCGCGACCGAGATCCTCGGCACCATCCAGCCTGCGCTCGACGCCCATCCCGAGTACGAGGAGGCCGCCCTGCTGGAGCGCCTCGTCGAGCCCGAGCGCATCGTTATGTTCCGTGTCCCCTGGGTCGACGACCAGGGCAAGGTTCAGGTCAACCGCGGTTACCGCGTCGAGTTCAACTCTGCCATTGGACCCTACAAGGGCGGCCTGCGCTTTAACCCGACGGTCACCCTGGGCATGCTCAAGTTCCTGGGCCTGGAGCAGATCCTCAAGAACAGCCTGACCACCCTTCCCATGGGCGGCGGCAAGGGCGGCTCCGACTTTGACCCCAAGGGCAAGTCCAACAACGAGATCATGCACTTCTGCCAGTCCTTTATGACCGAGCTCTATCGCCACATTGGCCCCAACACCGACGTTCCCGCCGGCGACCTGGGCGTTGGCGGCCGCGAGGTTGCCTACCTGTTCGGTCAGTACAAGCGCCTGACTAACGAGTGGAGCGGCGTCCTCACCGGCAAGGGCCTCTCCTTTGGTGGTTCGCTCGCCCGTACCGAGGCTACCGGCTACGGCCTGGCCTACTTTGTGGACGAGTACCTCAAGAGCCGCGGCGACTCCTTCGAGGGCAAGAACGTCGTCGTTCACGGCTCCGGTAACGTCGCCATCTACGCGGTCCAGAAGGTCACTCAGCTCGGCGGCAAGGTGCTCGCCTGCTCCGATACCCACGGCTGGGTCGAGGATCCCGACGGCATCGACTACACCGTGCTCGAGCACATCTACAACAAGAAGCGCTCTGGCCACGACAAGGGTGTTACGCTCGCTATGTACGTCGACGAGAAGCCCAATGCCACGTGGCACGAGGGTGACGGCCGTGGCGTGTGGCAGCTGCCCTGCGACATCGCGCTGCCCTGCGCTCGCGAGAACACGTTGCTGCTCGAGGATGCCCAGGCACTCGTCGCCAACGGCTGCAAGGTGGTCGGCGAGGGCGCGAACATGCCCACGACCATCGAGGCCACGACCTACTTCCAGGAGAACGGTGTCACCTTTATGCCCGGTAAGGCTGCCAACGCCGGCGGCGTGCTCGTGTCCGGCCTGGAGATGAGCCAGAATGCCGAGCACCTGTCCTGGACCTTCGAGGAGGTCGACGGCAAGCTCGAGCAGCTCATGCGTGGCATGTTCCACAACGTGGACGACACCGCCAAGGAGTACGGCCAGGAGGGCAACTTTGTCATGGGCGCCAACATCGCCGGCTTCCTGAAGGTCGCCGACGCCATGCTCGCCCAGGGCGTCTGCTAAATCTTCGCTCGACATAGCATGTGATGAGGCTCCCAGCTATCCGGCTGGGAGCCTTTTCTATCCCGGAGGACTCCTCATAACTTGCGGTGAAATACGGACTGTTTAGCGTCCCAGAACGGCTAATCAGTCCGTATTTCACCGCAAGTTATGGATGGGTGGGTGGATTTTGTCCTAAAACGGTGTGCGGCCCCTCGTTTGGTACACTTAAAAGTACTGGACAAGTGAAGAGATGGGGGAGAACGTGCTCAAGTTCGGTACCTACGTCCGTGTTGGAAACGCGGCCGAAGCCTATGAGCTCTTACAGAAGAACCGCAACAACAAGATTGTGGGCGGCGGCATCTGGATGCGCCTGGGTTCGCGTCGCGTGGCGACGGCGATTGACCTTTCGGCCTGCGGACTCGATCAGATCGAGGAGACCGAGACCGAGTTTCGCATCGGCGCCATGTGCACCCTGCGCCAGCTCGAGCGCCATGCCGAGCTCAACGCGCTTGTCAACCATGTCTTTGAGTTCGCCGTCCACGATATCGTGGGCGTGCAGCTGCGCAATACCGCCACGGTGGGCGGCAGCATCTACGGCCGCTTTGGCTTCTCGGACGTGCTCTCGGCTTTCCTGGGGCTCGATTCCTATGTTGAGCTGACGGGCGCCGGTCGCGTGCCGCTCGCCGAGTTTGTCGACATGGGTTACGTGCGCGACGTGATCGAGCACATCGTGGTCGTCAAGCACGATTACCGTGCGAGCTATGAGACCGTGCGCAAGGCCGCGACCGACTTCCCCTCCTTAAACGTCACCGCCGCCTGGTGGGACAACACCTGGCACGTCACCGTGGGCGCCCGCCCGCTGCGCGCGACCCTGCTGCAGGGCGAGGCATGCGGCCTTGCCGGCGAGCGGCCTTCCGAGGACGAGCTTCGCGCCCTGGCCGCGTCCGTACGCGCACTGAGCTATGGCACCAACCTGTGGGGCTCGGCTGACTACCGCCGCCGCATCTCGGCACCGTTGGCGATTCAGGCTGTGCGCCGCGCCGCCGGCATCGAGCTTTCGGCCGCGCTTGCCCGCGAGCTCGAGACCGTGCAGGTCCCCAAGTTTGCCACGGACGAGTATTCCTGCCGCCGCGTGCCCGGCGTCGATTCTAGCGAGGTGCGCTAATGGCTGCCAAACTCATCGATCTTTCCTTTACGCTCAACGGCCGTAAGGTCAAGGTTCAGATTGCCCCCGACACCATGCTCTTTGCACTGTTGCGCGAGCAGGGTTGTGCGTCGGTGCGCTGCGCCTGTGAGACCACCAACTGCGGCCTGTGCACGGTGTGGCTCGACGGCGACCCGGTGCTGAGCTGCTCGGTTCCCGCCGCGCGCGTCGAGGGCCGCTCCATCACTACGCTCGAGGGCCTCAAGGCCGAGTCTGAGGCGCTCGCCCGCGCAATGGCTGCCGAAGGCGCCGAGCAGTGTGGTTTTTGCGCTCCCGGCCTCATCATGAACGTGCTGGCGCTCGCCCGTGCCGCCAAGGAGGACCCGAGCCTCGTCGCCACGCGCGAGGAGCTCTCGCGCCAGCTGGCCGGCAACCTTTGTCGCTGCAGCGGCTACGAGAGCCAGCTGCGCGCCATCGTGCGCTTCCTTAACGAGTCCGGCGTGCAGGTGGGCTTTGAGATGCCCGAGCTGCCCGTCAACGACACCAGCTGCGACGGTGTCTCCTACAAACAGATCACTCACAAGCAGCCCAAGAAGGACTCGAAGGCGCTGCTCGAGGGCCGTCCCGTCTACACGGGCGATATGGTGCCCGCCGGCGCGCTCATCGTTAAGCTCAAGCGCAGCCCGTATGCCCGCGCCAAGATCCGCTCCATCGACACGTCGCGCGCCCTGAAGGTGCCCGGTGTGGTGGGCGTCTACACCTACGAGGACGTGCCCAAGCGCCGCTTTACCATCGCCGGCCAGAGCTATCCGCAGCCGAGTCCCTACGACCGCTTGATCCTCGAGAACCTCGTCCGTTACCAAAACGAAG
>CABUTL010000182.1 GCA_902494375.1 uncultured Collinsella sp. | reverse complement strand
TGTGCGGCCTTTCAAAACCAAAGGTGAATCAATCGTTCGAACGTCAAACTATCAGCCAATTCGATCGGCTGAGTCAATCAATCGCTATTATCCTCGCGCGCCGCGATCTTTTCCACGCGAACGGCGTTTTCCTGAGTGAGCGCGGCACCCGTCAACGGGTCCCAGCGCAGCGGCGTGTGGTCGAGCGGACCGACGCCCAGGGCCTGCCGGCCACCACTCTCAGCACCAAATGCGCGTCCGCCGGGGGCGGCCGAGGTGAAGATACACGCCGGATGCAGATACGGCGTCGTCTCCACGCGCACGTGGTCGCGGCCCATATCGCTCACGAGCTCGACGATCTCGCCGTCGGCGATGCCCATGTGCGCAGCAGCATCGGCATTCATCTGCACGGCGTCCAAGTCGGAACCCGCCTCGGCGGCACCTGCCGCCGCGAGCCTGCGCGAGGTATGCGACTCAAAGGGACGGTTGCCGCTAATGAGGCGAAACATCCCCGGACCGGGCTCCACCATGGGAGCGATCCAGTTGGGTACACGACCCAGACCGGCTCGTTCCCATACGTCGCTTGCCAGCGCAATTTTGCCGCCATCCAAGGGAATCGCCGGCTCGCCCGTACGCGACGGCAACGCAACACCCGTGTCGGCCCAGCCGCGCTCCTTGAGCTCGTCCAGATTGATCCCAAAAGGCGCCACCTGGGCAGCCGCCAGATCGTCAGACGTAAACTGGAAGTACTCGCCCACGCCACACGCCCGCGCCAGACCGGCAAAAATCTCGCGACCGGGACGTGAGTCGTCATGCTGCACAGGCAGCACGGCGTTGCGGTAGAACACGCGCGAATCGTTGGCGCCCACGACCGTCCCCACGCCGCGGTCGGCCTCCAGATACGTCACGTCGGGCAACACGAAATCAGAAGCACGCGCCGTCTCGGACCAGCGAATATCAATCGTTACGAGCAAGTCGAGCTGCTGCAAAATACTCAACCAAGCCTGTGCATTGCCATAGCCCGCACCGGGGTTACTGGCATAGACGATGAGCCCACGCAAATCGCCGGCAAGAATCGACTGACCGATGGTCGTGCACAGGCCGCGCACCGGATCGACCAGTGGATAGCGCTCGGACCCCAGCTTGGGCCCGCGAGGCACCGGCGGCGTCGCAAAGCACGTGGGATCGAGGTCGCCCAACACAAGCGGCGTGGGCGGATTGAGCGCGCCGCCCGCATGCCCGATACAGCCCAGCAGCACATCGACCAAGCAGATAGCGCGCGCGGTCTGGGTGCTATTGGCATACGCGATACCGATGCCACCATGAAAGCCCGCATCCACCACAGCGGCAGGCGCGGCGGCAGCCAAATCACGCGCAGTCGCTCGGATATCGTCCGCCGGCACATCGCACATCGACTCAGCCCACTCGGGCGTCCAAACAGCAGCAGTCTGCGCCAGCTCGTCAAAACCCGTGGTATAGCGGGCAACGAACTCGTGGTCGTACAGGCCCTCGGCAATGAGCACATTCGCAATGCCCAGCAGCAAGGCCAGGTCGCAGCCCGGGCGCACGCGCAGCCAGCGATCGGCAAGCGCAGCCGAACCGCTGCGCCGGGGGTCGACCACGATAATCTTCGCCCCGCGGCGACGGGCATCGTTGAGCGAATCAACGGCCCCCATCGTCGACGAATCGACAATGGAACGCCCCAGATACATGATGCAATCGGTATGTGGCAGGTCGGAGGCGGGACTATAGCCCAGGCTGTGCTCCCAACCGGTAAGCCGGCTTACCTCGCAGGCACCGTCGGCACCGTATACGTTGGGCGAGCCCAGCGCATGCATAAAACGACACGCCCAGTAGCGGTCGAACGAGGGCACGCCGAGCGTCATGCCCAGCGCGCGCGGACCATGCCCGTCAACAATCCCCCCAAGGCGCGCAGCGATCTGCGCGAACGCCTCGTCCCAAGTAATCGCATCGAACCCCGAACCATCAGCTCGTCGGCGCATGGGGTGCACAATGCGATCGCGGTCGTCAAACGGCATTGCCAGGCGATGCCGACCGCGGGCGCAGAGGGCACGCGCCGCGCACGGGTGCCCCGGCACCGGCAACTCGGCCACCACACGCCCATCCTCAACATGGGCCGCAAAGGCGCAATCGGCATAGCATCCCCCGCATGTGGTCACCACGGCGCGACCGTCACGCTCCAAAGCAGATGCCATCTCGATTACCCCTTTCATCAGCCAAACACAACAGGCCAAAAGCCCGGCAACGAGCCCCAGACCCAAAAAGCCTCCCGCACGGCAACGCCCCGCGGGAGGCCCAACGTCAAACAGACGATACCTTACGCCTCGGACTTCTTGGCGTAGACAAACCAGTAGCCGAGCGCGATCAGAACCGCACCGCCCACGATGTTGCCCAGCGTGGCGGCGGATAGGTTAAACGCAATACCCGCGACGTTGAGCGCATCGGCCCCGGCAACCTTGGCACCATAGCCGCACGCGTGCATCACGGCACCCATGGGCAAAAAGTACATGTTGGCAACGCAGTGCTCAAAACCGCAGGCCACAAAGGCGGAGATGGGCAGCAAAATGCCCACAACCTTATCGACTACGGTCTTGCCCGCAGTACCGATCCACACGGCCAGGCACACAAAGATATTGCACAGGATGCCACGGAAGAAGATCGTCACCCAGTCGATCGTCACCTTGCCGGCGGCGACGCTCACCATGGAGTTGGCGACCGCCTCGCCGTTGAGTTTATAGATGCCGGCCATGTACACCAAAAAGACGATGAACAGAGCACCGACAAAATTGCCGACCCACACGACGACCCAGGCCTTAAGCATCTGGACAAGGGTGATCTTTTTGCTCTTGAGCGCGCAGACCATAAGCGAATTGCCGGTAAACAGCTCGGCGCCGCACACCAGCACCAGCACCAGGCCCAGGCAAAAGCACAGGCCGCCCACGACGCGCTGGGCACCCCAGCCCAGCGTGCTATCGCTCAAAAACACCGTAAAGAACAGGCCGCCGAAGGCGATAAACGCGCCGGCGAACATTGCCAACAGAAAGGCCTTAGCGACCGGCAGGTTAGCCTTGGTCACGCCGGCGGCCTCAGTCTTGGCCTCGATCGCGGCGGGCGCCAGGCAATCGGGAGCGGGGTACTCCACCTTGGAATCTGCCATGTCAATCACTTCTTTCCTATTCAGCAGAGGCAAGCGCTGCTATAGCTCCTGCCCCAAGCGGACAAAGTGGGAAAAGTCGTTGGCGGCCACGGCGTCGTACACGGCGTCGACGGCCTCAAAGACCTCCGGGGACATGGGGTTGTAGAACTCCGTGTCGCCCGGCTGAATCCCAACGAAGACGATATCATCACACGATTGCTCAATCTCTTCGATCAGAATCGACAAGGGAAGCGAATGCGTGGTGAACATCGACTTGCGGGCCACGTCACGTTTGTCGAGCAAGCGGATGGACCCGACGGGCAGTGCCATGTCGGCGGCATCGACCAAGACCAGGCGAGGCGGACGCTCGCGCTTGACCTCGATGATGTCGTCCTCAGGCGTTTGGCCACCGTCGATGGTGTACCAACCGGCAATGGGCGCGTCCTCCATCTTTTTGGAGAGCACGGGGCCGGCGGCATCGTCGGCACGCAGCACGCTTCCCGCCGTGAGCACGATACCCGCAAACGGGGCGCCGTTCACACG
>CABUTL010000181.1 GCA_902494375.1 uncultured Collinsella sp. | reverse complement strand
GCTGGTCGAGCGTTCCAGCGTAAAGGACCTGCGGGCGTAGACGCGCTCGGCCTGTTCGTCTAAATCTGTAACAGGTAGGGCTGAAAACCCCTGCTAGATGTTACAGATCGAGACAAACGGAATAAGCCGGGCCGAATTGTCTAAATCTGTAACATCTAGCCGAGTTTTCGGGTCCCACCTGTTACAGATTTAGACGAGCAGGCCGAGCACGTCTACGCCCGCAGGTCCTTCACGCTGGAACGCTCGACCAGCACACCCGAGACAAGCGTACGGCTTCTGGAGCTCGGGGCTTCCAGACCTGCGACGACCTCGTTAAGCGCACGGATGCCCAGCTCGCGGTGGCGAAACTTCACCGACGTCAGAATCGAGTTGGGAATCGTCTTATAGAGCTCATCGTCGAAGCCGATCACGGACACGTCGTCGGGCACACTGAGCCCTTTGTCACGTAGAGCCATCATCACGCCGTTTGCCATGCAGTCGTTAGCAGCGAGGACCGCCGTGCAATCGGGTTTATCGGCAAGCACGAGGCCCGCGGCATAGCCACTATCCGCATTCCAATCACCTTGCAGAGGCTCGGGCGGCTCAATGCCACGCGCCTCGAGTGCCGCTCGCCAACCTTTCATACGGCACTGGCTCGACAGCGACTCTTTCTTACCAGAGACGAAGTACACGTTCTTGTGCCCGCGATTTAAGAAGTACTCGCACGCCATGCGCGCACCACCCTCTTGATCGTCACTGACGGTGGAGCAGGTAGGATGTTCCATCGGTGTGATAATCACCGTCTTGAGGTCTTTCGGCGCCTCAAAGGTATCAAAGTCATCAACCATCTGACGCAGGTTGAAGATCATGCCATCAACGGGCAGCTGCGACATCCTGCGCGCCGCATCGGCAAGGGTCATCTTCTCCCCTGCGCGCTTCTTAATCATCGTGAGCGCAAAGCCGCGTTCTTCGGCGGCATCGGCGATACCGTCAATCATGTCCACGGCACCGCCCGACAAGTGGAACAGCACGACGCCGATGCACCCGTAACGACCCAACTTGAGCGAACGCGCGGCAAAGTTGGCTCGAAACCCGAGCGCCTCCATGGCCGCATGGACCCTATCGCGTGTCGACTCTCGCACGCTATCGGGCTCGTTGATCACGCGCGAAACCGTCTTGAGAGAAACACCCGCGGCAATCGCCACATCGTTCATCGAGACGTTTTTCTTGTCCATCGTTGCCACTGCTTCTCCAGTCGGTTTTGCATCGCTTGCTTTTTGCGTTCTAGCATACACTACCTGCCTGACTGATAAATCAACCGTTTACCGGACAATATCGACCACTCACCCGTAAATCCTTGTTGCGCTTTCAAAAATGTCTTACGTTGTCATTAACGAAATGACAACGTTGTCATTTCATACATGCCTTCCTTACGCAGGAAGGTTTCCGGGCAGTCCTGACCATCCATCGACGACCAGTTCCATCCATATGCATCGCGCATCAAGCAGCAAAGGAGCTCTATGGACGCCATCGTAAAGATGCTCGAGAAGCATCAGCCGTTCTTTGAGAAGATCTCGAGGAACATCTACCTCCAGGCCATTAAGGACGGATTCCTTGGGTGCATGCCCATCGTCCTCACCTCTTCGATTTTCCTGCTCATCGCCACGCTCCCCGGCGTCGTTGGCGTCACGCTGCCCCAGCCGCTCATCGACTGGTGCAACAAGCTGTACAACTTCACCATGGGCGTCATGGGCATCATGGTCGCCGGCACCACCGCCAAGAACTTTACGGCTTCCATGAACCGTCGCATGCCCGCCGGCAAGGTGCTCAACGACGGCTCCACCATGGTGGCCGCCCAGTGCAGCATGCTTCTGCTCGCCGTTACGCAGTTCACCACCAAGCTCGACGGCTCCGAGCTTTCGGTCTTCGATTGCACCAGCATGGGTACGCGCGGTCTGTTCTCGGCCTATATCGCCGCGTTCATCACCGTTTGGGTTTATAAGTTCTGCGTCTCGCGCGATCTGACCATTAAGCTGCCCAAGGAGGTCCCGGGCGCCATCGCTCAGAACTTCCGCGACATCATCCCCTTTGGCGGCGCCGTCATCATCTGCGGCATCATCGATGTCGTCGTGCGCAACCTCATGGGCGTTCCGTTCTCCGAGCTGCTTATCAAACTGCTCTCCCCGCTCTTTACTGCAGCAGAGACCTACCCCGGACTCATCCTTATTCAGGCAGCCACCGCGTTCTTCTGGTTCATCGGCGTCCACGGCCCCTCGATCGTCCAGCCGGGCATCGACCCCATCCGTCTTGCCAACCAGGCCGAGAACCTGCAGGTTCTGCTGGCCGGTGGTCACCCCGCCCACTCCCTCACCTTTAACATGTCGCTCGTGGGTGAGTTCGGCGGCACCGGCGCCACGTTCATCGTGCCGCTTCTGCTGATTCTCTTTATGAAGTCCAAGCAGCTCAAAGCCGTCGGTAAGGCCTCGATTGTTCCTGTTGCCTTCGCCGTCAACGAACCGCTGCTCTTTGGCGCGCCGATGATCCTTAACCCCTACATGCTCATCCCCTTTGTTGCCGCCGGCTGCGTCAACGTAAGTGTTGCCAAGTTCTTTATCGACAATGTGGGCATGAACGGCTTCTCCTTCGTGGTGCCTTGGGCTACCCCTGCCCCCATCGGCATCTTCATCACCACGAACTTCCAGCTTATTGCCCTGGTATTTGTCGCGATCATCATCTTGCTGGACGCCATCATCTACCTGCCGTTCTTGAAGGCATACGATAAGCTGCTCTGCGACCAGGAGGCCGAGCGCGCCGCCGAGCTGGGTCTCGAGTCCGATGGTGCTGCCGCCATCGCCGCCAACGCCTCTGCGCCCGCTGTCGAGCAGACTACCGCTGCCGCCGACAGCGAACCTGTCGCCGATCAGCCCGAGCCCGCAGCCGACGCATCCGCTAAGAAGGATGTCGACGGTCTGAAGGTCCTCGTCCTGTGCGCCGGCGCCGGCACCTCTGCCATGCTTGCCAACGCCATCAAGGAAGGTGCTGCGCAGACCGGAGAGAACATCGCTTCCTCCGCAGGCGCTTATGGTCAGCACACTGCCATCATGGATCAGTACGACGTCATCGTGCTCGCCCCGCAGGTTCGTAGCTACTACAACGACATGAAGGCCGACACCGATCGTCTGGGCATTAAGCTGCTCGCTCCCCGCGGTAAGGAATATATCGACCTCACCCGCGACCCCGCTGGCGCCATCAAGTGGCTCCGCGAGAACCTCGACTAGTTCCTCCCTCTGTTGGTGCCCGGATCCCCAGTTCGGGCACCTCTCCCTATTCGTATCCCACAGAAAGGATGACTCATGACCAACCCCATGCAGTTCCCCGACGGCTTTGTGTTTGGCGGCGCCACCGCTGCTTACCAGGTTGAGGGCGAGACCCGTACACACGGCAAGGGCAAAGTGCCCTGGGACGATTTCCTGGCTGCTCAGGGTCGCTTCTCCCCCGACCCCGCAAGCGATTTCTACAACAAGTACCCGGTCGATATCGACCTGTGCCAGCGCTTCGGCATCAACGGTATCCGCGTCTCCATCGCCTGGAGCCGCATCTTCCCCAACGGTACTGGCGAGATTAACCCCGAGGGTGTCGCCTTCTATCACGAGCTCTTTGCCACCTGCAATAAAGCCGGCGTTATCCCCTATGTCACGCT
>CABUTL010000180.1 GCA_902494375.1 uncultured Collinsella sp. | reverse complement strand
TGCGCGCCTGCTCGGGTGTGGTGACGTCCATGATGACGCCGCCCTTGAGCATCTGCGCGAGTTCGCGATTGAGTTTGACGCGATCGGCCTTGCTGGTCTGTTCTGCCATGGTTGCTCCCTTGGTTGGCATGTGCATTGCTTGACGGAACATCCTATCGGGGAGCTGGGTATGGCAAAATACTCAGTTTTCGAGATAATAATAAGGTCAGCCTAATATCAGATTGAACAGCTCGATAAGGTCAGGTGGCAAACTCATGCTTGACTACAATTTGGAAAAACGTGGTGAGGCATCGCTCTATGAGTATGTTTACCAGCAAATTCGAGATGATATTGTTGCTGGACGTATTGTGGCGGGGGAGCATCTTCCGTCTAAGCGCGCCTTTGCCAGTCATCTGGGAATCAGTGTCATTACCATCGAGAATGCATATAGCCAGTTACTTGCCGAGGGCTATATTTGCTCAATGCCGCGTCGTGGCTACTACGCTTGCGAGCTTCCGGATGCACCGGTTTTGGCTTCGGCTGCGGAGAGCATCGACCGAGATGCCGCCTCTGCGGGTCCCAGCGCGCATGATGTCAACGGACAGGTCGAGCAATTCGACGCACTTTCTCCTTCCGCTTTGGAGGCGGCGCGGCTTTGGCAAAGCGCGCTACGGACGACGCTAGCATCCGAAGACGAACGCGAAATCTTTTCGACCGCACCGGCACAGGGCACCGCTCGGCTACGACGCGCAATTGCTCATCATCTGCGTGGGACAAGGGGTATGAATGTCGACCCCAATAACATCGTTATCGGTGCGGGCGCCCAGCTGCTCGATACCATGTTGGTTCAGTTGCTTGGAGCCGACAAGGTGTATGCCGTTGAGGATCCGGGCTATTTGCGCCTGACGCGCATCTATCAGGCTATGGGCTGCCAAGTACGACATATCCCGTTGGATGACGACGGCGTGGACCTGAGCGCTCTGCAGAAAACCGGGACCGATGTCCTTCACCTTATGCCGTCCCATCAGTATCCGACCGGCCTTGTGACGAGCATTGCGCGTCGCTATGCGCTGCTGAGCTGGGCCGCCGAGCGACCAGATCGGTATCTCATCGAAGATGACTTTGATTGTGAGTTTCGCCTTGCCGGCAAGCCGATTCCTGCGCTCGCATCGATCGATGCCGCCCAGTCAGTTATTTACACCAACACGTTTTCGAAGAGCCTGTCATCGGCGTTGCGTCTAGCGTACATGGTGTTGCCCGATGAGCTAATGGAGCGGTTTAGGCGCAACCTTGGTTTTTACGCCTCGTCGGTGAGCTCTGTTGACCAGGTTGCTTTGGCGCGTTTACTGGAATCGGGTGATTACGAGCGACATGTGAACCGCGTGCGCGTTCGTGCTCGCGAGGCGCGTGATGGCCTGGCGGCGCTTGTACGGAAGGCATTTCCGGCAGGGGAAGTCTCGATCGAGCATGCAGACGCGGGCCTTTACTGTACCGTTGCCCTGTCCGAGGACGGGGCTGGGGAGAGTTTCGCGAAGGCTCTTGCTGACGCTCGTATTTCCTATGTCAACATCGCCGATTGCCTGTGGACGGGTGATCGGGCTTCGACTAAGAACGCTCCATCTCGCGTCCTTATTCAATACGACGACCTGAGCCCTCAGTCACTCATTGTTCTTCAAGAACGGCTGCAATAAGCCCACGAAAAAGGCCCGAACCATGTGGTCCGGGCCTTATAAAAGCTAGAAAATATCTCTCAGGCGGTTGGCTTAGCCAAAGTAGCGCTTGAGCAGGCCGGCGAAAGCCTTGCCGTGGCGGGCCTCGTCGCGAGCCATCTCGTGCACGGTGTCGTGGATGGCATCGAGGCCAGCGGCCTTGGCGCGCTTAGCAAGATCGGTCTTGCCGGCGGTGGCGCCGTTCTCGGCCTCAACGCGCATCTCGAGGTTCTTCTTGGTGGAGTCGGTCACGACCTCGCCCAGGAGCTCAGCGAACTTGGCGGCGTGCTCGGCCTCCTCGTGGGCAGCCTTCTCCCAGTACAGGCCGATCTCGGGATAGCCCTCGCGATGAGCGACGCGAGCCATGGCCAGGTACATACCGACCTCGGAGCACTCACCCTCAAAGTTGGCGCGCAGGTCGGTAACGATGTCCTCAGAGACGCCCTCCATCTTGGCGACGCCCACGACGTGCTCGGCAGCCCACTCGAGCTGGCCCTCCTCCTGCTTCAGGAAACGAGAACCGGGAACGCCGCACTGGGGGCACTTGAAGTCCTCGGGCAGCTGGTCGCCGTCGAACTCTTCCACATAACCGCAAACGGGGCAAACAAACTTCATGATTCGATCCTTTCGATCGATGGCGATGGGGCGCTTGTCCGGTCCCGTAAGGGCCCTCTCCGGACGTGCGTCTTGACAAGTTCTATTATCCATAAATGCAACCAAATGTGAAGCCTATTAGGAATGATTTTTAATAAAACAATTTTAAGATATGAAGATGTTGATTGATTAACGATTGGCAGGTCGTCTTTGACCGCCGCTGAGTACAATCGGTCGAGCAAATGTTGACCAATCAACAAATGAGGGAGTTTCCTTTATGCATCTAGCCCGCCGCGCCTGGTGCCGAACGTATCAAACGGTTTTTCGCATCGCATTGCCGATCCTGCCCTATACCGAGCCGCGCATTTTGGAGCATGCCGAGGATGTGCCCGCGGTGCTTCAAAAGCGCTCGATCCAGAAGGTCCTTATCGTGACGGATCCCGGCATTGCCCGTCTGGGGCTCACGGCATCGCTCGAGACAGCGCTCGCATCTAGGGGGATTGGCGTTACGGTCTATGCCGAAACGCGTGCGAACCCCACGGTCTCAAACGTGGAGGAAGCGGCGGCGCTGTATCGCGAGAACGACTGCCGGGCCATTATCGGCTTTGGTGGCGGTTCGGCCATGGACTGCGCCAAGGGTGTGGGGGCGCGCATTGCACAGCCGAACAAGCCCATCAACAAGATGCGTGGCCTGTTGCGCGTCCACCGTCTCCTGCCGCTACTTATTGCGGTTCCCACTACCGCCGGTACGGGAAGCGAAGTCACGCTCGCGGCGGTTATCACCGATAACGAGACGCACTATAAATACCCCATTAACGACTTTGTGCTCATCCCGCGTTTTACGGTCCACGACCCCGAGTTTACGCGCGGGTTGCCGGCGTCCATTACGGGGCAGACGGGTATGGATGCCCTGACGCATGCTGTCGAGGCCTTTATCGGCCGTAGCACCACGCCCTACACGCGCAAGATGGCGCGTCAGGCGGTCCAGCTCATCCGCGACAATTTGCTCGAGGCCTATGAGCATGGCGACGACATGCGTGCGCGCCGCAATATGCTTTCGGCGGCGTATAAGGCGGGCGTTGCGTTTACCCGCTCCTATGTCGGATATGTGCATGCCATCGCGCACAGTCTGGGCGGCCGATACGGAATTCCGCACGGTTTGGCCAACGCAATCATCCTGCCGCACATGCTTCGCGCTTATGGTGACGCCGCCGCTCCCAAGCTTGCCGATCTTGCTCGCATGGCGGGCGTTGCGCCGGCTACCGCGCGGGACAGTCTTGCAGCCGAGGCCTTTATCGATTGGGTCGACCGCATGAACGAGGCCCTGGGAATCCCCAAATATGTCTCGGGTATTCGCCGCTCCGACATTCCCGAGATGGCGGCGCATGCCGATGCCGA
>CABUTL010000179.1 GCA_902494375.1 uncultured Collinsella sp. | reverse complement strand
TCCTTCATGGCGTAGACGGTCTGGTACTTCTCGGGGTCGCCCTCGTAATCGGTAATGTAGGGCGGCAGCGGCACGTGGCCGGCAGCATGGATGGCCTCGTCGAGCGTGCGCGGGTCGCCGGCGGCATTGCAACCGGCCGGCTCAAAACGCACCAAGCGGCCGCCGCGGCTATCGGTGACAAAGTCGACGACCTCGGCCGTCAGCACCACTGGAGCCCCCTCGGGCGCATGGGCGCCGCCTGCACGATACTCAATCTGAGCACCGGGCTTCAGGCGCTTGCCCGGCTTGACCAGGCACTCCCAGACGTGACCCAGCGGGTCAACATCCTCGCGGCGCTTGAGCAGCAGCGTCTCGACCACGCCGCCCGAGCCCGTCTTGCGGCCAATCAGGCGAGCCGGCATCACGCGCGTCTGGTTGATAACGAGCACGTCGCCCGGCTCGATATAGTCGATGATGTCACGGAAGATGCGATGCTCAACGGTGCCGCCGTGCTCCAGCGGCGTTCCCGCCTGGGAGCCTTTGCGATCAACCACCAGCAGGCGGCAGGAGTCGCGCGGATCGGCAGGAGCCTGTGCAATCAGTTCCTCAGGAAGGTTGTAGTCAAAATCATCGGTACGCATAGACACGTCGGATACTCCTTATATAGCTAAAGTCCGCCCTACATCCTAGCAGGCTGCCAGCCCAAAAGAACTACTTTTTGGACGCTTTGCGCTCGTCGCGGATGCGGGCGCGGTCCATGGCCGCCTCGACAGCCGAGAAGCGGCAACCACAGTAGTTCTGCCGATACATGCCAAGCTCGCGCGAACGGCGTGTCGCCTCGGGGTAATACGGGCGAAAATCGCGAATCACCGGGGTGAGCCCATGTGCCGCCGCCAAGCGCTCAAGCACGTCATTGCAGGTATCGAACAGCTGGTACGGCGAGACGGCGAGCGTCGTGCCCACAAACTCAAACCCGCGCTCCTGGGCCACGCGGCATGCCTCGGCCAAGCGCAGGGCATAGCACGCGCGACAGCGACGAGGCCGATCGGCACCCAGCGGTGCCACGCCGGTCTCCCAGCGCTCACGGTCCTCCCCTGCCTCGATGAGCTCGATGTCGCCATCGGCACACCACCGGCGCAGCTCGTCTAGGCGACGCTGCCATTCATCGCGCGGTTGAATATTGGGGTTGGTCCAGCAAATCGTGGGCTCAAACCCCTCCTCGCGCAGCAGGCGAACCGGCTCAAGCGAGCATGGTGCACAGCACGCATGCAGCAACAACGACTTCATCGACATCTCCTCACCCAAAAAAGCGCACGCCAAAGGACGTATCTTCGCAGGCGACAATGCGGCGGTCGCGCAAAATGGTCCGCACGTAATACCAGTCGCCCACACAGCCCGACAAATGCAAGCCGGCCGCCAGGTAGCACAGCAGTGGATAGCCCGAAAACACAAACCCCAGGGTAAACGCTGTCGTCACAACAACCGTCGGCGCCAGGCAAACCGCCATGTACCGCCGGCGCGAATACACAACACCCTCGGCGCAGGCATAGATCATCGCCGTCTCGCGATTCGCCCCAAAGGTCACCTTCGCGCCCGCAGGCGCCAGCAGCTTAAAAAACACACCGTGCACCAGCTCGTGCACGGCGAACGACGCCATTGAGATCGCAGCCAAGCCGACTATCCAGCCCACGACAGCCATCCAGCCGCCCGCGTCAGCCGCATCCAGATCCGCAGGCCCGCCCAGCAGCATAAACACCGGCACCAGGCACACGGCAAACACGCCGACGACGACCATCCCCCACACGAAGCAAGCGTGCAGAAAATCCTCGTCTTCAAACGCATGTATGTTGGAAATCTCATTCATAGCATCTTAGGATAGCGCCCCTGCCACGTACCCGTCCGCATGTGCGATAATGTCGAACGATATGCACGAATTGACCACCGCGTCGCCAGGCCTTGCGCCCGGCCGCGCTCTCACCATATGCGAAGGAGTCCCATGGCATCCAAATACTCCATGAACGACCGTCCCAGCTGGCCTCGCCGCGCCATCGTTACCGCCGGCGAGCCCTACGGCAACAAGGGCCTTCACTTTGGCCACGTTGGCGGCGTCTTTGTCCCTGCCGACTTCTTCGCCCGCTTCCTGCGCGACCGTCTGGGCCGCGAGAACGTCATCTTCACCTCGGGCACCGACTGCTACGGCTCGCCCATCATGGAGAGCTACCGCAAGCTCAATGAGAACGAAGGCTACGACAAGTCCATCGGCGAGTATGTCGAGTCCAATCACTCCCGCCAGGCCGCGACCCTCAACAACTACAACATCAGCTGCGACATCTACGGCGGCTCGGGCCTTGAGCCGGCTGCGCAGATTCACAACGAGGTGACCGCCGAGATTATCGAGCGCCTGCACGAGCAGGGCACCATCTCCAAGCGCTCCACGCTGCAGTTCTACGATGCCAAGGCCGGCACGTTCCTCAACGGCCGTCAGGTGATCGGCCGCTGCCCCATCCAGGGCTGCAAGTCCGAGAAGGCTTATGCCGACGAGTGCGACCTGGGTCACCAGTTTGAGCCCGAGGAGCTCATCGCACCCAAGAGCCAGCTCACCGGCGAGGTGCCCGAGCTGCGCCCGGTCGACAACCTCTACTTCGACCTGCCGGCCTACCTCGACTTTATGAAGACCTATACCGCCAAGCTCGCCCAGAACCCGCAGGTTCGCTCCGTGGTCTCCAAGACTATGGAGGAGTGGCTGCTACCGGCCCAGCTCTACATCCAGAACAAGTTCCGCGAGGCCTTCGATGCCGTCGAGGATCAGCTTCCTGAACACACCGTGCTGGAGCCCGAGGGCAACAAGAGCAGCTTTACCGTCACCTTCCCCAGCTGGAAGGAGCGCGACGATGCCCACGCAGTGCTCGCCAACGGCGGCGTGCGCTTCCGCAGCGGCAAGGCGCTCGTGCCCTTCCGCATCACCGGCAACATCGACTGGGGCGTTCCGGTGCCCGAGGTCGACGGCGTGAACGACGTCACCTGCTGGTGCTGGCCCGAGAGCCTGTGGGCGCCCATCAGCTACACCCGCACCGTGCTTGCACGCGATGCCAAGGCCGCCGGCGTGACCGAGGGTGTCGCCGCCCAGGATGCCGCCCTCATGGGCGAGCCCGCCGCCGACTCCACGCAGGTGCCCGCGCCCACCTACCAGCACAGCTCGCTCGACTGGCGCGACTGGTGGTGCTCTGACGACGCTCAGATTTACCAGTTCATCGGTCAGGACAACATCTATTTCTACTGCATCGCGCAGACCGCCATGTGGGAGGCCCTGGGTTGGAACCTCACGCAGAGCACCGTCAGCGCCTGCTACCACCTGCTCTACATGGGCAAAAAGGCCAGCTCGTCCTCGCAGACGCCTCCCCCGCCGGCAGACGACCTGCTCAACCACTACACCTGCGAGCAGATGCGCGCGCATTGGCTGTCGCTCGGCCTGTCCGAGAAGCCGGTGAGCTTTAGCCCCAAGGCATATGACACGCGCGTGACTGGCAAGGACAAGGACGGCAACGAGGTGCGCGCCTGCGACGACAAGCGCGTCATCGATCCGGCCCTTAAGGAGAGCGCGCTGCTGACCGGCGTGTTCAACCGCCTGGCCCGCAGCTGCTTCTACGAGGCGCAGAAGAACTTCGAAGGCTGGATGCCGCTTGGCGAGGTGTCGCCTGAGGTGCGC
>CABUTL010000178.1 GCA_902494375.1 uncultured Collinsella sp. | reverse complement strand
CGCCCGCCCCGCTCTTGCCATCCTACCCGTGGGCTCTGGCAACGATTTTGCCCAAACGCTCGGCATCGACGATTTCTCCGGCAAGGATTTTGGCGCACTGCTCACCTGTGAGCTGCAGCGTCAGGACATCGGGCGCATTCGTTCATGGAACCCCGCAAGCGGCAGCGGCGAGGCTACCGTTGAGTACTACGACCAAACGCTTTCGGTCGGCATCGATGCCGCCATCGGCCTTGGCACCACCGAGCTGCGCAAAAAGACCGGCTTGACGGGCGCGCCACTCTACACCCTCTCGGGACTTGAGCAGTTTGGTCTGCGCTATCGCAACTACCCCATGACCATCAGCTTTGATGGCGCGCCCGCCGAGCGCGTGCGGGCGATCATCATGGCAATTCAGCTGGGTCCTACCTATGGCTCGGGCTATCGCATCTGCCCCGATGCCGACCCCTGCGACGGCGCACTCGACGTCTGCTACGCCTGCGGCCCTGTCCCTCGCGCGGTTGCCCTGCCTATGTTTCTTTCGGCCAAGGACGGCCACCATACCAAGTTGCCACCGGTTCGCATGCGTCGTTGCCGTCATGCCGAGCTCACGTTCGAGGAGCCCGACTACCCCATCCAGGCCGACGGCGAGCCCGTTGTCGCCTCGCGCATCGAGGTCGACATCCTTGCCGGCGTCCTCCACGTCTGGCATCCCACCCGCTAACCCCACCTAAGTTGCGGTGAAATAGGGACTGTTTATGCATCTAAAGCCGCAAAACAGTCCCTATTTCACCGCAACTTATTGATAAGATCATTCCTCCCCGCCCAGCTTGCGACGGTTGGCCTTTTTAATCGCATTGAAGTGTTTGTCGTTGAGCCTGCGCTGGCGCGATCGCTGTGGCACTTTGGTCTTGACGCGGCGGCGCGGCGGACGCCCGCGACGCTCAAGCTCAGCGCGCAGCTTACGTAGGCAGCTGCTACGGTTTTGGAACTGACTGCGGCTCTCGCGCGCCATCACGACAATCCCCGAAGGGATATGTTTCATGCGTACCGCCGAGTCCGTCGTGTTCACGCCCTGTCCGCCCGGACCCGTCGCGCGAAACACCTGCACCTCGCAATCGCGCGCCAACTCCTCGACCGACATCTCGGCATAGCGCGCATACTCGCGCCATCCCATCTTATTCTCATCCATATCAACACCTCCCCTCATACAAAAAATGTGACAAAGGGACAGTCCCTTTGTCACATCGCATACCAATCGCTTGTGTTGCGCGCTTAGGCGAAGGTGATCTCGCCGTTCTCGCAGTCCATATCGGCGATACGTGCCAGGCTCTCAACGCGGAAGCCGCGCTTACGGAGCTTATCGCCGCCGCCCTGGAAGCCCTTCTCAACGGCGATGCCAATGCCGGCAACTTCGGCGCCCGCAGCCTCGCAGATCTTGATAAGGCCCTCAAGCGCGCAGCCGTTGGCCAGGAAGTCGTCGATAATCAGGACCTTGTCGCCCTCGGACAGGAAGCGCTTACCCACAATGACCGGGTACTCCTTCTGCTTGGTAAAGGAGTAGATGGTCGTGGCATACTGCTCGCCGTCGAGGTTGATGGACTGCGCCTTCTTGGCAAAGACCACCGGCACGCCGCCAAAATGCCGAGCCGCGATGCAAGCCATGCCAATGCCCGAAGCCTCAATCGTCAGGATCTTGTTGATCTCGACACCCTCGAACAGTCGGGCCCACTCGGCGCCCATGTGGTCGAACAGCTCAACGTCGCATTGGTGGTTGAGGAAGGCATCAACCTTAAGGACGTTACCGGCCTTTACGATGCCGTCATGGCGAATACGATCCTCAAGCTCCTGCATGGCGCAACCCCTTCTCGCGGCAACGATACCGCGCGATTAATAAACGTTGTTCGATAGTCTACCACGGACCGACCCCCGCCCGTCCCACAAGCCGCATCGCACCACAAACCAGTCTTTTTGGGACGGCGCGAATCGTGGCAGACAGCCTCCCAACACGCTAATGGCGGGCGCGCATCTTCACCAAACGCACCATGGCAAGCGCAAAGCCCACAGCGGCCACAGCCATCAACACATAGAACACCGAACGGAAACCAAACAGGAACACATCCGGACGTCCTGCAACAAAACTGGTCACGGCCTCGCCCATCGCCACGCTCATCTGACCATACAGGATATTCGATGCCACCGTAATGCCGAGTGCCATGCCGGCGTATCGCGCCAAACTGCCCAAGCTGCCCGCAAAACCGAGTGCCTCGCGCGGAGCCGAACCCATATACAGCGAGTTATTGGGGCTCTGGAAAATCGACGTACCGCACGACATAAACGCGACGCAGCACACGATCACGGGGATAGAAGAGTGCTCGTCGAGCGTGCTTACCGCAAAAAGACCGCACACGTACACGCCCAGGCCGACCGCCGTGGGGCCCTCGCAGCCAACACGGTCCGAAACCGTACCCGATAGCGGACCGATAAAGGCATTCACCATCGGCAGCGCCAAAAAGAGCAATCCGGAAATGTCGGAACCAAACCCATGCGCGTCCTGAAAATAGAACGGCAGGATAAACTCGGATGCGCCAATGCCAACGAACACGATGAGCATGCAGGCAAGGTTGATGGTGAAGGCCGAATTTGCAAAGCAGCGACGCGCGGCCTCCGCCAGCGACATGGGGCGCTCGCCGGCCTCCGGCTTTACATGCGGCAGCGTATAGAGCCCCACGATAAACGAGATGACGCCAATGGGCAGGTTGATGAGGAAGATGCTCTCCCAGGGAAAGCTTGCCACCAGAATGCCGCCGAGCACGGGGCCACACATCATGCCGAGGGCCACGAAGGTCGCGAGAATACCCATGGCACGACCTCGTTCGCGCGCCGGAAACGACTCGGTGATGATACCCATGTTGTTAGCCATGGCCGCCGCGCAACCGACGCCCTGAACAATGCGTGCCAGGATAAGAACCTCGAACGAGGCCGAAAGACCGCACAGCAGCGAACCGATCGAAAAGACGATGACGCCCAGCTGGAACACATTCACCTTGCCGCGCACGTCGCCCAGACGGCCAAACGGCAACATGGCCACGCACGTCGCAAGCAGGTACACCGAACTCACAAGCTGAATGCGATCGAGGCCCACACCCAGTTCCTTTTGCATCACGGGCAGCGCCACGGTCACGACGGTCGAATCCAGACACGCCATAAACGTCATGATGAGCACGGTAAACAGAATCACCCATTTATTCTTGCCATGGGTGTCGCCCTCAAGGGCAATGTGCTCGCGGCGCAGCTGCTCTGCGGTTTTCTCCATATCCATCCTTTCGAGTGGCGCAACGCAAAAACGGGGCCCCAATCGCCTGCGAACAGTCGCGATTGGGGTCCCGCCTACGGAATCGGAACGAAAGGTCGCCGAAGCTTTCTGCCAGCATCGGCACCTTGTAGGAAGCTAGCCTAGCACTGCTCGAGTGCCTGCTCAAGGTCGGCAATCAGATCGGCCGTGTCCTCGAGACCGCACGACAGGCGCACCATGTCGGCGGAGATGCCACAGGCGATGAGCTCCTCATCGTTCATCTGGCGATGCGTGGCATTAGCGGGATGCAGGCAGCAGGTGCGGGCGTCGGCCACGTGCGTAGCGATCTGGGCGAGCTTAAGGCTCTTCATAAAGGTCTCGGCCGCCGCACGACCACCGTTAAAGCCAAAGCTCACAACGCCGCAGG